>NZ_JAHLQZ010000133.1:0-11565 GCF_018919505.1 Citrobacter sp. S55_ASV_140 | reverse complement strand
GTATTTATACAGCGTAAGTGTGCTTGGCATTATCGCCATTTACACGCTAGTATCGGCATAACCACTACGTACTCAAAGTATGATGAGTATAAACACTCTAGCCTCTGCACCTGGGTCAAATGATACGGTGCTTTGGCCGTGGCAATGCTCGAACGAGATTGTCACCAGGGCGCAGGAAGAAATGACTGCGTCTCCCGTATTTGGAAAGGTGTACATGGGCTCTCAACTTACCGATGCTTTCGCGCGTAAGTTTTACTACTTACGTTTGTCGATTACCGATGTGTGTAACTTTCGTTGCACCTACTGCCTGCCGGATGGCTATAAGCCCGGCGGGGTCACCAATAACGGCTTTTTGACCGTTGATGAAATTCGCCGCGTCACCCGTGCGTTCGCCAGTCTGGGGACGGAAAAAGTGCGCCTGACAGGGGGCGAACCCTCATTACGTCGCGATTTTACCGACATTATTGCCGCTGTGCGTGAAAACGACGCTATCCGTCAGATTGCGGTAACGACCAATGGTTATCGTCTGGCGCGCGATGCCGCCGCCTGGCGCGATGCCGGGTTGACGGCACTCAACGTCAGCGTCGACAGTCTCGATGCCCGTCAGTTTCACGCCATTACCGGGCAGGACAAATTTCAGCAGGTGATGGCGGGCATTGACGCCGCCTTTGCAGCCGGTTTTGAAAAAGTCAAAGTCAACACTGTGTTGATGCGCGATGTAAACCATCATCAACTGGACACCTTCCTGGCGTGGATCCAACCTCGTCCTATTCAACTGCGTTTTATTGAACTGATGGAAACGGGGGAGGGCAGTGCACTTTTCCGTAAGCATCATATCTCAGGGCAAGTACTGCGCGATGAGCTTCTGCGTCGCGGCTGGATCCACCAGCAACGCCTGCGCAGCGACGGTCCGGCTCAGGTTTTCTGCCATCCTGATTATGCTGGCGAAATTGGTCTGATCATGCCTTATGAGAAAGACTTTTGCGCCACCTGTAATCGTCTGCGCGTTTCCTCTGTCGGCAAGCTTCATCTGTGTTTATTTGGTGAAGGCGGCGTAAGCCTGCGTGACTTGCTGGAAGATGACGCTCAGCAATCCGCGCTGGAAGAACGCATTTCTACCGCGCTGCTGGAGAAAAAGCAGACCCATTTCCTGCATCAGAACAATACTGGTATTACGCAAAACTTATCTTACATTGGCGGCTGATCGCTAAAAGGAGTTTTCATGAGTCAGGTAAGCGCTGAATTTATCCCGACACGCATTGCTATTCTTACTGTTTCCAACCGTCGCGGCGAAGAGGACGACACCTCCGGTCACTACCTGCGTGACTCGGCGCAGGAAGCGGGCCATCAGATTGTTGACAAGGCGATTGTCAAAGAGAACCGTTATGCCATCCGCGCCCAGGTTTCCGCCTGGATTGCCAGTGACGATGTGCAGGTTGTGCTTATTACCGGCGGCACCGGACTGACCGAAGGTGACCAGGCGCCGGAAGCGTTGCAACCACTGTTCGACAGAGAAGTTGAAGGTTTTGGCGAAGTATTCCGTATGCTCTCGTTTGAAGAGATCGGTACCGCGACGCTGCAATCCCGGGCAATTGCCGGGGTTGCGAATAAAACGCTGATTTTCGCCATGCCGGGGTCGACCAAAGCGTGCCGTACCGCCTGGGAAAATATCATTGCGCCGCAGCTTGATGCCCGTACGCGTCCGTGTAATTTCCACCCACATTTGAAGAAATAAGTATGTCGCAACTGACTCATATTAACGCCGCTGGCGAAGCCCACATGGTGGATGTCTCTGGCAAAGCAGAAACGGTACGCGAGGCGCGTGCTGAAGCATTCGTGACGATGCGCAGCGAAACGCTGGCGATGATTATCGATGGTAGCCACCATAAAGGCGACGTTTTCGCCACGGCGCGCATTGCCGGTATTCAGGCGGCCAAACGAACCTGGGATCTTATCCCGCTGTGTCACCCACTGATGCTGAGCAAAGTCGAAGTCAACCTGCATGCCGAACCGGAACACCATCGTGTACGCATTGAGACGCTGTGTCGCCTGAGCGGGAAAACCGGTGTGGAAATGGAAGCGTTAACGGCGGCCTCCGTGGCGGCGTTGACCATCTACGACATGTGCAAAGCGGTGCAAAAGGACATGGTGATTGGTCCGGTGCGCCTGCTGGCAAAAAGCGGCGGCAAGTCGGGAGATTTTAAGGTGGATGCGCATGATTAAGGTTCTTTTCTTTGCCCAGGTCCGTGAACTGGTCAACACGGATGCTTTAGAGGTCACCGCTGAATTTCCAACGGTCGAAGCGCTGCGCCAGCATCTGGCGGCGCAAGGCGATCGTTGGGCGCTGGCGCTGGAAGACGGCAAGCTGCTGGCGGCGGTGAACCAGACGCTGGTCAGTTTTGACCATCCCCTTAACGCAGGTGATGAAGTGGCTTTCTTCCCACCGGTAACCGGAGGTTAAGATGGCTGAGACGCGAATTGTTGTTGGGCATGCGCCGTTCAGCGTTGGGGAAGAGTATCCCTGGCTTGCCGAGCGTGATGAAGACGGCGCCGTAGTGACCTTCACCGGTAAAGTGCGTAACCACAACCTCGGCGACAGTGTGCAGGCATTAACGCTGGAACACTATCCCGGCATGACCGAAAAAGCGCTGGCGGAGATTGTCGACGAGGCGCGTACGCGCTGGCCGCTCGGACGGGTGACGGTGATTCATCGCATTGGCGCGCTGTGGCCCGGCGATGAAATCGTTTTTGTTGGCGTGACCAGCGCGCATCGCAGTAGCGCGTTTGATGCCGGGCAGTTCATTATGGATTATCTGAAAACCCGCGCACCGTTCTGGAAGCGCGAGGCCACGCCGGAAGGTGAACGTTGGGTGGATGCCCGTGACAGCGATAAGCTAGCAGCAAAACGCTGGTAGAGTACAATTGTTGTAGGCTCATACTGATTCAGGAGATTGTCATGGACCGATTCCCACGATCCGATTCTATTGTGCAGGCGCGTTCCGGCCTGCAAACGTATATGGCGCAGGTTTATGGCTGGATGACCTGCGGGTTGTTGCTGACGGCGTTTATCGCCTGGTATGCGGCAAATACGCCCGCGGTGATGATGTTTGTCTTCTCCAGTAAAATCACCTTCTTTGGCCTGATTATCGCCCAACTGGCGCTGGTGTTCGTTTTGTCCGGCATGGTGCAAAAGCTGAGCGCCGGTGTGGCAACCACGCTGTTTATGCTCTATTCGGCGTTAACCGGGTTAACGCTGTCGAGCATCTTCATCGTCTATACCTACTCGTCTATCGCCAGTACCTTTGTGGTCACCGGCGGGATGTTTGGCATCATGAGCCTGTACGGTTATACCACTAAGCGCGATCTCAGCGGTTTCGGCAATATGCTGTTTATGGCGCTAATCGGTATTGTGCTGGCTTCACTGGTTAACTTCTGGCTGAAGAGCGAAGCGTTGATGTGGGCGGTAACCTACATTGGGGTGATTGTGTTTGTCGGTCTGACCGCCTATGACACGCAGAAGCTGAAAAACATCGGTGAGCAGATCGATCTGCGTGACAGTTCTAATCTGCGCAAATACGCGATTCTTGGCGCACTAACGCTGTATCTGGACTTTATCAACCTGTTCCTGATGCTGCTGCGTATCTTCGGCAATCGTCGTTAATTCTCTGTTGCCGGATAAGGCATTACGCCGCATCCGGCACTATATACACCATCATTTCGCCATTGCCTTCTCGTTTTTCGCCCGCAGCTTTTTCGCCCGACTTTCCAGCAACAGGTAGCAAATAAGCGCCAGCAGCAGCGGAATAAAATAATAGAGGACGCGATACGCAAGCAGGGCGGCGATAATCTTGCCTTGAGAAGTATCTTCTCCCGCCAGCAACGCCATAAAAACCGCCTCCAGCACGCCGATCCCCGCCGGAATATGTACGATAACCCCGGCAATACTGCTCACCAGTAGCACGCCCAGCACGAAGAAATAGTTGATATCCTGACCCAGCAACAGCCAGATAATGGCTCCCATCACCATCCAGTTGGTACTGGATATCACCATTTGCGCGATGGCAAATTTCCAGGAAGGCAGCACCAGCTTTTGGCCCCTGATGGTGATGTGGCGATGTTTCGCGAAGGCGCAAAACCACAGATAAACGACAATAATCAGTAGCAGCGCAATGCCTAAAATGCGCAGCGTACCTTCATCGATATACCAATGCGCGGGCAGCTCGACCACGCCAAAGGTAAAAATAAAGCCGCCCAGCAGAATATAGCCCAGCCAGTTGGTGGTAATACTCAGTGAAAAAATCCGCGTAATAGTGCTCCCCGGCAACCCGAGGCGCGAGTAGAGCCGATAACGCATCCCAATACCGCCCACCCAGGTGCTTAACGTCAGGTTGAAGGCGTAACAGATAAACGACACCAGCATGACCTGGCGTTTTGCCAGCTTATGCCCACAGTAATGTCGGCCGAGCAGGTCATAGCAGCCGTAGAGTAAATAACTGACGATTACCAGCCCCACGGCGCTGAGCAGGGCAGTCCGATTGTAATCCCGGATTACCGTCCAGACCTCTTCCCAATTGACCTTGCTGGCATAAATGACCAGCAACACGATGACGGCAATGAAAAATAGCCACGTGAGTATTTTTTTCGCTAACCGCCAGCGCGGATGTGCTTTGGCCATCAGGATTTTCCTCCGACATCCTCAGTTTGAATGCGATCCTGCGTTTCCATGGCAGGCTGTGCGGGCGGTTCTACCTCGGTCAGATGTGGTGTATGTGCGGGAAGCCAGCCGACCAGCGCCGGGAAATGGCGTAAAAAGTGGAACGCCAGCACGCTTTTGGTCAGGTTCCACCAGGTGCGTTTGGGCAGCATGGATTCATCAACCCGCTTGCAGTCCTGCGCAATAATCGGGTTCAGGTTATCGCGCAGAGTCTGGTTAAACGCACGGTCATGAATAATGAGATTCGCTTCCAGATTCAGCGACAGGCTGAGCGGGTCAAGATTGCTGGAGCCTACCGTCGCCCAATGATCGTCCATCAGCGCTACCTTGCCATGCAGAGGTTTACGGCGATATTCATAGACATGGACGCCGCCTTTTACCAGATAGTTGTACAGCAGGCGGGCGCCCACTTTCACAATCGGCATATCTGGTTCACCCTGCACGATGAGTTTTACCCGAACGCCGCGTCGGGCCGCTTTACGCAGGGCATGCAGAAAGCGATAGCCGGGAAAGAAGTAGGCATTGGCAATGATCACTTCCCGTCTGGCCTGGGTAAGCATTTTCAAATAATGACGTTCAATATCATCGCGATGTTCTTCGTTGTCGCGCCAGACAAATAGTACCTGCGCTTCGCCAGGCCGATGATTTTCGACTGCGCGATGATGACGTCGCCACCAGCGGCGTACGGCGCTCTGACCCGGCAAGTTTTCTAGCACGAATGTCAGGATGTCGGCCACGATGGGACCTTCAACGCGCACGGCGTAATCCTGCTTGGCCTCAGGGCCGTAATCAGACATATGTTCAGCGGAATAATTGATGCCGCCGACGAAAGCAACGCGGTCATCAATGACCACAATTTTGCGATGCATACGGCGAAAGAGATTGGTGCGCATGCCGAACAGACGCGGGCGCGGATCGTAATAGCGGAAAACAATGCCGGCTGCGGTTAGCTCATTAACGAAACTGTCGCTGAGGTCCGGCGAACCATAGCCATCCAGCAGCACTTCCGCTTTAACACCGCGACGTGCTGCACTCAGCAGCGCGGCATGCAGCTGTTTTCCGACCGCATCTTCAAACCAGATGAAGGTCTCGAGGATAATTTTTTGTTGTGCCTGTTCAATGGCGTCAAACACGGCGGGGTAGTACTGATCGCCGTTTTCCAGCAGTTGAATTTGATTGCCTTCACGCCAGCCAAATTTCATAAATGAATCTCCGCACTCAGAGGGGCATGATCGGACAAATGTCGCCAGTGACGCAGCGCCAGCGTCGTTGGGGTACTGGCATTCGCGTTTTTCACATAGATCCTGTCGAGACGCAGCAGGGGAAACTGCACCGGAAACGTCCGCGCCGGGCGACCGTGGGCGCGGGTAAAGATCTCGTCAAGATCGGCATTGGCTTTCAACGGATGATTAGCTTTTTGTCGCCAATCGTTGAAATCACCGGCGACCACGACGGGCTCACCCTCAGGTAAGGCATTCACCCAATCTGCCAGCATAGCGAGTTGGGCCTGACGGTGGGCTTCACGCAAACCGAGATGGACACACATCACGTGAACCGGGTGGGAGAGCATCGGCGGCACGATGCGGCAGTACAGGACCCCGCGTTTTTCACTCGCGCCGACCGACACATCGCGATTTTCATAATGTTCAATAGGATAGCGCGACAGCACAGCGTTACCGTGATGCCCCTGCGGATACACGGCGTTACGTCCATAAGCGAAGTCGCTCCACATGGTATCCGCCAGAAATTCGTAGTGCGTGGTGTCCGGCCAGTTTTCCACATGCAGAGGATGCACCTCGTGCGCGCCCATGACCTCTTGCAGGCACACAATATCCGCACCGACCGTTCTGACGGCCTCTCGCAGCTCAGGCAAAATAAAACGCCGATTGAAGGCGGTAAATCCTTTATGAGTATTAATGGTGAGCACATTGAATGAAAACCGTTCTGTTTGTCTGGCCATGATTCTCCCGTTGGCATCACTTTCCTGATTAAAATAGTGTAGTCGTCGTCACAAAAAGATGCGGTGTTGCGGAATTTTCCGTAAAGTCCGGTACTCTGAACAATTAGTCGAAAATCCTTCAGGAGAAAAGCCATGAGGTGGCAACAACGTGTTCGTGTCGCAACGGGTCTAAGTTGCTGGCAGATTGTGTTGCATTTACTGGTAGTGGCATTGCTGGTAATGGGCTGGATGAGCGGCACGCTGGTGCACGTCGGCCTGGGATTATGCGTCGTTTACGGCGTAACGGTTTTATTAATGCTGGCCTTACAACGTCACCATGAACAGCGCTGGCGCGACGTGGCGGATGTGCTGGAAGAACTCACTACGACGTGGTATTTCGGTGCCGCGATGATTGTACTGTGGCTGCTGTCGCGCGTGCTGCAAAACAACGTCTTGCTGGCTCTGGCGGGGCTGGTGATCCTTGCCGGACCCGCCGTGGTGTCGCTGCTGGCGAAAGATAAAAAGCTACATCACCTTGCGTCGAAACATCGCATACGCCGCTGAGCCGGTTGTGGCCGCGATCACCAACAGCGGCCACAAACTTCCCCAGACAATCTTCAGACTCGCATCCTTCAGGTAAATCTGTTTCGTGATGTCCGTAAAATGGCGGATCGGGTTTATCCACGTCAGATTCTGCAACCATACCGGCATGTTTTCGACCGGCGAGACGTAGCCTGAGAGCAATATCGCCGGCATCATGAAGACAAATACGCCGATAAACGCCTGCTGCTGGGTGGCGCACAGCGATGAAATCAGCAGACCAAAACCGACCAGCGACAGCCCATAAATCACCATCGTGAAATAGAACAGCCCCAGTGAACCGGCAAACGGAATGTGATAAGCCCAGATGCCGATCGCCAGCACAATGGTGGCCTGAAAAGTGGCCACAATCAGCGCGGGCACTGCCTTGCCGATGAAAATCTGCCAGGTGGTGAGCGGGGAGACCAGCAGTTGATCGAGCGTGCCCTGTTCGCGCTCGCGCGCCACCGACAGCGAGGTGACGATCATCACGCCGATGGTGGTGATCATGGCGATCAGCGACGGAACCACGAACCATTTGTAGTCCAGATTCGGGTTATACCAGTTACGCACCACCAGTTCGCTGTTGTTCGGTTTTGGCTTGCCATCCATCAGCTCCTGCTGGTACTCCTTCACGATCTGCTGCAGGTAATTGGCGGCAATTTGCGCGCTGTTCGAGTTACGTCCATCGAGGATAATTTGCATGGGCGCTTGCTGGAAGGTATCCAGATTCCGCGAAAAATTGGCCGGGAAGCGCACCAGCAGCAGCGCTTTTTGCGTGTCGATGGTGGGCTGGATCTCCTGTGGGCTTTTCAGTAACAGGACATGCGTAAAGGCGCTGGCGCGGGCGAAGCGCTGGGTAAGCTCCACCGAGTGTTTGCCATTGTCTTCGTTATAGATAGCGATAGTGGCGTTGGTCACTTCCAGCGTCGCGGCGAACGGGAACAGAATGACCTGAATCAGCACCGGTAAAATCAGAATGGCTCGCGTCTGCGGCTCGCGTAATAGCGATTGCAGCTCTTTACGAATTAATGTCCATAAGCGATGAAACATGCCCGTCCCCTTAATCCAGCCGACGTTTGGTTTTAAGCCACGTCAGGCCAATAAACATTACCGCCGAAGCGATTAAAAACAGCACGTTGATAATCAGCACCACCGGAATGTTGCCCGCCAAAAAAAGGCTTTGCAGGGTGCTGACGAAATAGCGCGCCGGAATAATGTAAGTCACCGCGCGGATAATCGCCGGCATGCTGTCTATCTGGAAGATAAACCCCGACAACATAATCGAGGGCAGGAAAGCGGCGTTCAGCGCAACCTGCGCGGCGTTAAATTGATTACGGGTGATGGTGGAGATAAGCAGGCCCATGCCGAGCGTACTGAGCAGGAACAGGCTGGTGATAAAAAACAGGATTAACAACGAGCCGCGATAGGGCACGCCAAGAATAAACACCGACACCAGCATACACAGCAGCATCGCCAGCATGCCTAAAAAGTAATAGGGGATCAGTTTGCACAGCAGCAGCTCGACGCGGGTAACTTCGGTAGACAACAGCGCTTCCATGGTGCCGCGCTCCCATTCACGCGCCACCACTAACGAGGTGAGGATCGCGCCAATCACCGTCATGATGATGGTTACCGCTCCGGGAATTATAAAGTGCTGGCTGATAGCCGCCGGGTTAAACCAGTAGCGGGTCTGCACATCGATTAACGGCTTAAATGATTCCCCGCGATCCTCAGCCCGCTGTTGCTGCCAAATTTGCCAGATGCCTTCGACATAACCCTGCACAAAGTTGGCGGTATTCGGTTCGCTGCCGTCAGTGATCACCTGAATAGGGGCTGTGTCTCCAGGTCGCGCCATTTGTTGGGCAAAATCTACCGGGATCACCACCAGCCCGCGAATGCGCCCGGCCTGCATTTTCTCAATCAATTCCTGACGGTTATCGCTGATGGTGGCGTCAATGTACGGCGAACCGGTCATGGTGTGGGTGAAATCCAGCGCCTCTTCGCTCTGCTGTTCGAGCAAAATTCCCACTCGCAGCTTGCTGGAGTCGAGGTTGATCCCGTAGCCGAAGATAAACAGCAGCAACAACGGGATCACCACCGCAATCAGCCAACTGCTGGGATCGCGGACGATCTGGCGCGTCTCTTTTACGCACAGCGCGCGTACGCGTCGCCATGAGAGCGCGGAGTTACTCATGCGTATGCTCCTTATCCCAGTCATTGATGAGCGTAATAAACGCCTGCTCCATGGTGGGGTCCGGCGTGTCGTTATCGGCAGCCTTTGCTTTCAGGTCGTCCGGCGTGCCGCTGGCGATCAGTTTGCCGCGATACACCAGTCCGATGCGATCGCAATATTCCGCCTCATCCATAAAGTGGGTCGTCACCATTACCGTGACGCCTTTTTCCACCATACTGTTGATATGCAACCAGAATTCTCGACGAGTAAGGGGATCAACCCCGGAAGTGGGTTCATCGAGAAACAGGATATCTGGCTCATGCATCAGCGAGCAGGCCAGCGCCAGACGTTGTTTAAAGCCCAGCGGTAGCTCGTCGGTAGCGTGGGAGGCGATGCTTTTCAGGCCAAATGCCTCACTCATGCGATCGATCTTCTCTTTCTGCGTCCGACCGCGCAGGCCGTAGACGCCGGAGAAAAAACGCAGATTCTGTTCAACCGTCAGGTTGCCGTACAGGGAGAATTTCTGCGCCATATAGCCCAGATGCTGACGCGCTTTGCCGGAGCTAACCTTGAGATCCATATCCAGCACCAGCGCTTTGCCGGAGGTAGGAACCAGCAGACCGCACATCATTTTAAAGGTGGTGGATTTCCCGGCGCCGTTGGGGCCTAACAGGCCAAAAATCTCGCCGCGCTGCACGGCAAAGTCTACATGGTCGGTAGCGGCAAAATCGCCAAACTTTTTGGTCAACGCTTTGGCTTCGATCACCGTTTCGCCAGGCGTGCCTTCCACGGTATGCAGGATGGCGCCCAGCGGTGACTCTGATGTTCCGGCCCCGCCGAGTAGATCGATAAAAGCATCCTCGAAACGGGGAGCGGTTTCGTTGATAGTTATCTCCGGCATACCGTTCGCGTCTTGAATCTGCTGGGCCGTGGCCTCTTTTTTCAGGATCAAACGGACGGATTTCCCCTGAATCATCCCGTCGCTGACCTGCGGCAGTTTTAACACGCGTTGCAACAGTCGGCGGTTATTTTCCTGCGGGCTGCTCATTAAAAAACTGCGTCCGGCCATCGTCTGCGTAAGCTGGGTCGGATCGCCCTGATACAGCAATTCGCCTTCATTCATCAGCAGCACATCACGACACTGTTCGGCTTCATCCAGATAGGAGGTACTCCAGAGGATCAGCATCCCGTCGCCCGCCAGTTCATGGACCATTTGCCACAACTCGCGGCGGGATATCGGGTCGACGCCCACGCCGGGCTCATCCAGCAGCAACACTTTAGGCTCGCCCACCAGCGTACAGGCAAGCCCGAGCTTCTGTTTCATGCCTCCGGAAAGCTTGCCTGCCAGTCGTCCGGTAAACGGACCCAGCGAGGTAAATTCCAGTAACCGGGCAAAGGTTTTTTCTCGCAAGTCGCCGGTGACGCTGCGCAAATCGGCATAGAGATTGAGGTTCTCCATGACCGTCAAATCTTCGTACAGGCCAAATTTCTGCGGCATATAACCCAGCACGGCGTGCAGGGCGCTGTCGTCTTTGATGGGATCAAAGCCAATTACCGCAGCACTTCCGGCGTCGGGTTTTAACAAACCCGCCAGCATCCGCATCAGCGTGGTTTTGCCCGCGCCGTCCGGCCCGACAAGCCCGGTCACGTAGCCGGCATGAACGGTACAGTCGAGCGGGGCGACGGCCGGTTTTTCCATTCCGGCAAAGTTTTTCGTCAACCCATTCAGCGTAATGACGGCGTCAGTCATGCCGTGCCTCATCGCCAAACTTTATTGTTACCGGCATCCCCTGGCGCAGCGCATCGTCTGCGTCGGTCACCACAATGCGCAGACGATAAACCAGGTCGGTGCGCAGGTCAGGGGTCTCGACCGTTTTCGGGGTAAACTCGGCGGTAGGCGACACGAAGCCAATTTTACCGTGATAAGGCTTGTCCGGGCGGCCATCGGTGTAGAGCAGGATTTCGCGTCCTGGCTGCGCCTGGCTTAGATTTCGTTCGTCAACGTAGGCGCGAATCCAGACCGGACGCGTGAGTGATAGCGTCAGTACCGTGCCTCCTTCGTTCAGCATGCTACCCGGTTCAACCGCCCGGGTGAGAATCGTGCCGTCAGACGGAGAGGTTAACGTGGTGTCATGCAAATTCAGTTCAGCCTGCGCC
>NZ_JAHLQZ010000132.1:0-11579 GCF_018919505.1 Citrobacter sp. S55_ASV_140 | reverse complement strand
TTGCAGAATATCCGGCACGTTTTGCGGATGCAGCGGATCGCCGCCCGACAGCGAAATTCCCTGACGGTGAATACGCGTGTCGTTCAGATCGGCAATGATCTTATCTTCCATCTCTTTGGTAAACGGCTCGCCGGAATTGAGCCGCCAGGTGCTTTTGTTATAGCAACCGGGGCATTCGTGTACGCACCCTGACACAAACAGGGTGCATCGGGTTCCTGGGCCGTTGACGATATCGACAGGATAGTATTGATGGTAGCGCATAGAGGATGTCCAGAAAGCATGTAGGCCGGATAAGGTGCTTGCACCGCATCCGGCAACATTGTGATGCCTGATGGCGACGCGATTGCGTCTTATCAGGCCTACGGCCTTTGCAAACGGATATTAACCGATCTGCCCATTGCCTAAATGCTTAACGCGGCGCTTCACTTCTTCCTGCTTACCGGCGTTAAACGGACGTGCGTCCGGGCTGCCTAAATAACCGCACACGCGGCGGGTGACCGACACGCGCGCGGCGTCGTGGTTACCACATTTCGGGCAGGTGAAGCCTTTACTGGTGCACTCGAACTCACCGGTAAAGCCGCACTCGTAGCATTCATCGATTGGCGTGTTGGTGCCGTAATACGGCACGTGCTGATAGCTGTAATCCCAAACGTCTTCCAGCGCTTTCAGGTTGTGCTGAATATTCGGGTACTCGCCGTAGCAAATGAAGCCCCCGCTCGCCAGCGGCGGGTATGGCGCTTCGAAATCGATCTTGTCGTACGGGTTCACCTTTTTCTCCACGTCGAGGTGGAAGCTGTTGGTGTAGTAACCTTTGTCGGTTACGCCCGGCACCACGCCAAACTCGGCGGTATCCAGACGGCAGAAGCGGTCACACAGGTTTTCACTCGGCGTGCTGTACAGGCTAAAGCCATAGCCGGTCTCGTCTTTCCACTGATCGACCGCCTGACGCAGACGTTCCACAATGGCGATACCTTTGGCGCGCAGTTGCTCGCTGTCATAGACATGTTTGTCGCCAAACAGCGCGTTGATGGTCTCATGAATGCCGATGTAGCCCAGAGAGATAGAGGCGCGACCATTTTTAAAGATCTCAGACACGTCATCGTCCGCTTTCAGACGCACGCCGCAGGCACCTTCCATGTACAGAATGGGCGCAACGCGGGCTTTTACGCCTTCCAGACGCGCGATACGGGTCATTAGCGCTTTACGCGCCAGCACCAGACGGTCGTCGAGCAGTTTCCAGAAGGTGGCTTCATCGCCATGGGCTTCCAGCGCGATACGCGGCAGGTTGAGGCTGATAACGCCGAGGTTGTTGCGACCATCGTGAACCTGTTCGCCGTTCTCGTTTTCCCACACGCCGAGGAAGCTGCGGCAGCCCATTGGCGTTTTGAACGAACCGGTGACTTTGACCACCTGATCGTAGTTCAGGATGTCCGGGTACATACGCTTGCTCGCGCATTCCAGCGCCAGCTGCTTGATGTCGTAGTTCGGATCGCCAAACTTGTGGTTCAGACCATCGCGAATCGCGAACACCAGTTTCGGGAACACGGCGGTTTTACGGTTTTTACCGAGGCCAGCAATGCGGTTACGCAGAATAGACTGCTGGATCAAACGCGATTCCCAACTGGTGCCCAGGCCAAAACCAAAGGTGACGAACGGCGTCTGACCGTTGGCGGTATGCAGGGTGTTCACTTCATACTCAAGGGACTGGAATGCGTCGTAGCACTCTTTCTCGGTACGGGAATGGGCATAACCGTCAGCGTCCGGGATCTGCCATTCTTCAGCGGTCTTGCGATGTTTATTAAAGCTCTCGGTCACGAACGGCGCGAGAACTTCATCAATACGGTTAATGGTAGTACCGCCATAAATATGGCTGGCAACCTGCGCGATAATCTGCGCGGTCACGGCGGTCGCGGTAGAGATGGATTTTGGCGGCTCAATCTCCGCGTTACCCATCTTAAAGCCCTGCGTCAGCATGCCTTTCAGGTCGATCAGCATGCAGTTAAACATCGGGAAGAACGGCGAGTAGTCGAGATCGTGATAGTGAATATCACCACGCTCGTGCGCCTGAACGACATCACGCGGCAGCAGGTGTTGGCGCGCATAGTGTTTGGCGACGATCCCGGCCAGCAGGTCGCGCTGGGTCGGGATCACTTTGCTGTCTTTGTTGGCGTTTTCGTTCAGCAGAGCAGAGTTGGTTTGCTCAACCAGACCACGAATTTCCTGGTTCAGACGGCCACGTTTTTCACGCTGGATATCACGGTCGTGGCGATATTCGATGTACGCACGGGCGAGTTGTTTGTACGGGCCAGACATCAGCTGGTTTTCTACCGCTGTCTGGATCTCGTTGATATCGACCTGGCTGCGCTCATTCATCAGGCTACTAACGACTTCTGCGACGGTGGCACAGTAATCTGCGTCATCGACTCCCGCTGCTTTAGCTGCACGCAGAATGGCTTCTTTGATGCGCTCTGATTTAAACGGCACTTTACAGCCATCTCGTTTCATCACATGCGGTGTCATGATCACTCCATATTTATAAGAACAGGTTATCCACAGAGGTTGGGGAAGCGACCATGGCTTTATTCATCTCTATTGCCAATGACTTCCCGCAATCCTGACCCACGTTATCCACAATTCCACCGTGAAGCGGTGCATTGTAGTTGTAGCAATTATAGGCGATTAATACAACATATTGGGTCGGCGTGCATTTTAAGTTCTATATGTAGTGATTTGCATCAAGGATGTTTACGATTTTTTTGATGTAGCGCAAAGTAAAAATCGGAGCGTACAGATGACGGGCGCTACAGCCGATTGTAAATTACCCCTGGAAAATTCTGATTAATTATTCAGCAAAAACAGGAAGGTAAGCTGAGCGTAGGCGACAACGCCCGGCCACGCTATGCGTACCGGGCCTGAACATCATTGCAAGCTATTTTTGCACCCACCAGATGGCTTCAAAAGGACGCAGCGTCATGTCAACGGGTTGGCTGGCGACCTCGGCATAGTTGTGCATCAGCACCTGCCAGTTTCCGTCGGCATGCGTCGGTTGCCAGCTCTGGAAGGTATCGCTCAGGTTGGCAATAACCAGCAGCCGCCGTCCTTGCCATTCGCGCTGATAACACCATACGTGTGGGCTGTCTGGTAACAGATCCTGGTAATCGCCCCAGGTGATAACCGGCTCCGTTTTACGCAGGGCGATCAGCTTCTGATAGGTGTAAAACACAGAATCAGCATCATCAAGCGCCGCTGCAACGTTGATCTCGGCTGCGTTGTCACACAGATTGATCCACGGTTCGCCCGCGGTGAAACCCGCGTGCTGGCTGGCATCCCACTGCATTGGCGTGCGGCTATTATCGCGGGATTTACTGGCGAGGATTGCCAGCAACTCTTCGGCATCGCGTCCCTGCCCGTTCAGTTCGGCGAACATGTTATGGCTTTCTACATCGCGGTAATCAGTAATCTGGCGGAAGTGCGGGTTGGTCATGCCAATCTCTTCCCCCTGGTAGATATAGGGCGTACCCTGCATACCGTGCAGCACCATCGCCAGCATTTTGGCGGCGGGCACACGGTATTTCCCTTCATCGCCAAAACGCGACACGATGCGCGGCTGATCGTGGTTACACCAGAACAGCGCATTCCATGCGACGTTGTGCATGCCCTGCTGCCAGTGGCGGAACAGAGTTTTGAGCGCCACGTAGTCCGGTTTGGCTAACGTCCATTTTTCCCCGTTGGGGTAATCCACCTTCAGGTGGTGGAAGTTAAAAGTCATCGACAGTTCGCTGCCGTCCAGCGCGGCGTATTGCTGACAGTTTTCCAGCGTGGTGGAAGACATTTCGCCGACTGTCATCAGGCTACGTGGGGTGAAAACGTCGCGGTTCATCTCGCGTAAAAACGCATGCGCGCGCGGACCGTCGGTATAAAAACGGCGGCCATCGCCGTCGGGATCGTTCGGGAAGTCCTGATCTTTGGAGATAAGATTGACTACGTCGAGGCGCAGGCCGTCCACGCCGCGATCGGCCCAGAACTCGCACACTTTTTTCAGCTCGGCGCGTACCGCCGGGTTTTGCCAGTTCAGGTCGGCCTGCTCAGGGGCAAAGAGATGCAGATAATACTGCTCGCTTTCGGCGTGCCAGCCCCAGGCGCTGCCGCCAAATTTTGACTGCCAGTTGTTCGGCGGGGTGGTCGGTTCGCCGTCGCGCCAGAGATAAAACTGACGATACGGGCTGTCTTTATCCAGCGCCTCACGAAACCAGGCGTGCTGGGTTGAGGTGTGGTTAAACACCATATCCAGAATAATGCGTATGCCGCGCGCTTTCGCCGCTGCTACCAGTTCGTCAAAGTCTGCAAGCGTGCCGTAAGCCGGGTCAACTGACATGTAGTCGGCGACATCGTAGCCGTTATCAACCTGCGGCGAAATGTAGAACGGCGTCAGCCAGATAGCGTCCACGCCCAGCTTTTGCAGATAGCCGAGGCGCTGCGTTACGCCGCGCAAATCACCCGTGCCGCTGCCGGTGGTGTCCTGAAAACTCTTGGGATACACCTGATAGATAACGCCGTTTTGCCACCAGTGTGGAATATTCATTGCTGTTTCCTGGAGATACGATGGGGCGCAACTGCGCCCCGAAGAAAAGTTACACAATCTGTAATGTGCCCTGACGGTATTTACGCTGGTAGACGAATGAGGTCAGTACCATCGGGATAACGATCGCGATGACCATCGCCATGCCAAACACCTGCCAGTAAGTCGGCTGAATGGAGAGGATACCCGGCAGGCCGCCGACGCCAATGCCGTTCGCCATCACGCCGTTCAGGCCGCACAGCAGACCGGCGAGACCGGAGCCGATCATCGCGCACAGCATCGGGAAGCGGTATTTCAGGTTGATCCCGTACATTGCCGGTTCCGTTACCCCGAGATAAGCCGAGATCGCCGCAGGTACTGATATTTCGCGTTCATTGTGTTTGCGGCTGGAGATAATGATGCCGACCACCGCAGAAGCCTGAGCGATGTTTGACAGCGCAATCAGCGGCCATACCGGCGTACCGCCCATGCTCTGGATCATCTGCATGTCGATAGCCAGCGTGGTCTGGTGTACGCCGGTGATCACCAGCGGCGCATACAGGAAGCCGAACAGCGCCGCGCCAATCGGCGCAAAGCTGCCGGTCATCAGATGACGAACCGCGAACGCCACGCCGTCGCCGATCATGCGGCCAAACGGACCGATAAAGGCGTGCGCAAGGAACACCGCGAGGATCAGCGAGCACACCGGGACGATCACCAGATACAGATAATCCGGGACGATGCGTTTCATGCGCGTTTCAATAAATCCAAGCGCCAGGCCAGCCAGCAGTGCCGGGATAACCTGCGCCTGGTAGCCCACTTTCTCTATGCTGAACAGGCCGAAGTTCCACACTTCCGGCACCTGTTGACCGAGCAGATAGGCGTTCATCAGCTGCGGCGAAACCAGGGTCACACCCAGCACAATACCGAGGATCGGCGTACCGCCCATTTTCTTCACCGCTGACCAGCAGATCCCGACAGGCAGATAGAAGAAGATCGCTTCGCCAATCAGCCACAGGAAGTCGTAGAGGGTTTTCAGCGACGGATGCATCTGCGCCAGCGTCTGCCCGTTACTCATTGGCAGATCGCCGATCACATTGCGAAAACCTAAGATCAAGCCGCCGCTAATCAGCGCTGGCAGCAGAGGGAAGAAGATCTCTGCAAAATGAGAAATGAGCTGTTCATGCCACTTCATGTTCTGCCGGGCGGCTTTTTTCGCCTGCTCTTTGTCGGCACTGGCCTGGCCGGTGGTCGCCAGCAGCGCTTTGTAGTAATCGCCCACCTCGGTGCCAATCACCACCTGAAACTGCCCGGCGTTGGTGAAGCAGCCTTTGACCATCGGCAACTGCTCTATCTCTTTTGGCCTGGCATTCGCAGGCTGATTCAGCACAAAACGCAGGCGAGTGATGCAGTGGCTCACCGTAGCGATATTGTCGCGCCCGCCTACCAGCTCAATCAGCCGGTCGATGTCTGCTTGTTTTATTTTGCTCATGATGACGTGTATTCCCCGTAGGCCGGATAAGACGCGTTAGGTCGCCATCCGGCAACTCCCGCGTTGTTGGCGCAAGAGTATATCTTCGATGAATATTTAAAAACGGGAACGTTCCCGAAACGCAGCGAAGATCACAAATTAGCGCTCAGAAAGCGATCAGGCGAGGGTGGAGGGAATAACGATTTGCCGCGGTTCGCTACGGCCGTTGATCTGCTCGATCAGCTGCGAGGCCGCTTGTCGTCCGGCTTCGGCGTAACCGGGATCGACGGTGATAATTTCCGGATGGAGGAATTTCATTAGCGGTGTGTTGCCCACACTCGCCAACTGCAGATTATCAATCCGCTGCTCCTGCAGATATTTGCTGACCCCAAGGGCAAGGGTATCCGTCGCGCAGACTAAGGCGGTGGTTTCCGGGGTGATGACATTGGCGGCCTGCTCATAACCCTGCTTCATGGCCAGGCCCGGTAGCGCGGCAACCGGATGCAGTTTGTGTTTTTTACAGAATGCCAGGTAGGCTTCATGACGGCGCTTGCCGGTGGTCACGTCGCTGTGGGGGACGCCAAGAAAGCTAATATGGCGGTGGTCGCGATCGTATAAACGCTGCATCAGGGTATGAATAGCGCCCTCATCGTCATAGCAGACGGAGGCAAAGCCTTTGGCATCTCTGGCCAGCAGTACCAGAGAATCCTGCCAGGAGGTGAGCATCGTTTCGGTAATGCCGGTAAAACCAAACAGCACCACACCGTCAATATTACGGCGTCTGAGCATGCCCAGATGTTCTTCGACCAGTTCAGGCGAGAACTGGCTTTCCATCATGATCGGATCGTAACCCTGTTCATAAAAAGCGGGCAGCATGGTCTGCACGGCGAGATTTTCTGAAAGAGAATCCAGGCGCGTGACGATAATCGCCACCACCTTGTCGCTTTGCCCACGCATGGCGCGTGCAGAGCGGGAAGGGGAAAAACCGTGCTGATTCATCACCGCTTCGACGCGTTCACGGGTACGTTCGCTGACGCCGCTTTCGTTGTTGAGAACGCGGGAAACCGTGGATTTCCCCACACCGCTTAAGCGGGCGATGTCTTTAATGGTCAGCCGATTTTGCATCCTGTTTTCCCGTGTCGCGTGTGAAGTTATGCCAAAAGAGAATAACTTTACTCAAGCACAGTGCAATGGGCAAAGTCTGGTATACGTTTGGTTTAGTTTCTATGCTTTATCATACCGCCATAATTGCCACAAACCTTATGGTTTTCTGCGTATAATCCGCGGCGCTTATCATTCACTTACCGGAGGCTATATGGATCCCGATCCCACCCCTCTCCCGAGACGGAGAAACACAACTTTCCGGTAAGCCTGTCTTTCACTGTCTTACCGGATGCGTAAGACAGTGACGTTCTGACGTCCCTGTTGTGATTTTAAAATTGCCATCAGGCAAGGCTTTGCCACGCCTGAAAGATTTACTGCGCCTGTTAAGACTGGCGCAGGGGGACTGCCTATGTTCAAAAATATTACTCGCCAGCTGTTTGCCCGGCTTAACCGCCATTTACCACATCGTCTGGTGCATCGCGACCCGTTGCCCAATGCGCAGACCGTTGCCAGCACACCGATCCCGCCCTCGCTGAGCGAACATTGCCTGAAAATGGCGCTGATGGACGAAGCCGCGCTGTGGAAAACGTTTGGCGCACACCCGGAAGGATTAAACGCCGCAGAGGTCGAGAGCGCCCGCGAAATGCATGGCGAAAACCAGTTGCCGGCGCAGAAGCCGTCGCCGTGGTGGGTGCATCTGTGGGTCTGCTACCGCAATCCGTTTAATATTCTGCTGACCATTCTTGGCGCCATTTCCTATGCCACTGAGGATCTGTTTGCTGCTGGCGTAATCGCGCTGATGGTCGCCATCTCGACGCTGCTGAATTTTGTGCAGGAAGCGCGTTCCACCAAAGCGGCAGATGCGCTGAAAGCGATGGTCAGCAACACCGCCACGGTGCTGCGCGTTATCAACGAAAAAGGCGAGAACAGTTGGGTTGAGCTGCCGATTGACCAGTTGGTACCCGGTGATGTCATCAAGCTGGCGGCAGGGGATATGATCCCGGCGGATTTACGTATCGTCCAGGCGCGCGATCTGTTTGTGGCGCAGGCTTCGTTGACCGGTGAATCGCTGCCCGTGGAGAAAGTTGCAACCAGCCGCGACCCGCAGCAAAGCAACCCGCTGGAGTGCGATACTCTGTGCTTTATGGGGACCAATGTGGTGAGCGGCACGGCGCAGGCTATCGTGATTTCGACCGGAGCCAATACCTGGTTCGGGCAACTGGCGGGCCGCGTCAGCGAGCAGGAAAGCGAGCAGAATGCCTTCCAGAAAGGGATCAGCCGCGTCAGCATGTTGCTGATCCGCTTTATGCTGGTGATGGCGCCCATTGTGCTCATCATTAACGGCTATACCAAAGGTGACTGGTGGGAGGCGGCGCTGTTTGCGCTGTCTGTGGCGGTGGGGCTGACCCCGGAAATGCTGCCGATGATCGTCACTTCGACGCTGGCGCGCGGGGCGGTGAAGCTGTCTAAACAGAAAGTCATCGTCAAGCACCTTGATGCCATCCAGAACTTTGGCGCGATGGATATCCTGTGCACCGATAAAACCGGGACCCTGACGCAGGATAAAATTGTGCTGGAGAATCATACTGATATCTCTGGAAAACCCAGCGAGCACGTTCTGCATTCCGCGTGGCTGAACAGCCATTACCAGACCGGGCTGAAGAATCTGCTGGATACGGCGGTACTGGAAGGCGTGGATGAGGAATCTGCCCGCCAGCTTTCTACCCGTTGGCAGAAAATCGATGAGATTCCGTTTGATTTTGAACGTCGCCGCATGTCGGTGGTGGTGGCGGAAGAAACGGATGTGCACCACCTGGTGTGCAAAGGCGCGCTGCAGGAGATCCTCAGCGTCTGCACCCAGGTGCGCCACAACGGCGAGATTGTCCCCCTGGATGAGGGCATGCTGCGTCGGGTGAAACGCGTTACCGATACGCTGAACCGTCAGGGGCTGCGCGTAGTGGCGGTGGCCACCAAGTACCTGCCCGCGCGTGAAGGTGATTACCAGCGTATTGATGAGTCGGATCTGATCCTCGAAGGCTATATCGCGTTCCTCGATCCGCCGAAAGAGACCACCGCGCCGGCGCTGAAGGCGCTGAAAGCCAGCGGTATTACGGTGAAAATTCTCACCGGCGATAGCGAGCTGGTGGCGGCAAAAGTGTGCCATGAAGTGGGGTTGGATGCGGGCGATGTGGTGATTGGCAGCAGCATTGAAGGGTTAAGCGATGACGAACTGGCAACGCTTGCTCAGCGCACCACGTTGTTTGCCCGCCTGACGCCGATGCACAAAGAGCGCATTGTCACGCTGCTCAAACGTGAAGGCCACGTGGTTGGCTTTATGGGCGATGGTATCAACGACGCTCCGGCGCTGCGCGCGGCGGACATCGGTATCTCTGTTGATGGCGCGGTCGATATTGCGCGTGAAGCGGCGGATATTATCCTGCTGGAAAAGAGCCTGATGGTGCTGGAAGAAGGGGTGATCGAAGGACGCCGTACTTTTTCTAACATGTTGAAGTACATCAAAATGACGGCCAGTTCTAACTTCGGTAACGTGTTTAGCGTGCTGGTGGCGAGCGCCTTTTTACCGTTCCTGCCAATGTTGCCGCTGCACTTACTGATTCAGAACCTGCTGTATGATGTATCCCAGGTGGCGATTCCGTTTGATAACGTCGACGAAGAGCAGATCAAAAAGCCCCAGCGTTGGAATCCCGCCGAACTGGGCCGCTTTATGATCTTCTTTGGGCCGATCAGCTCGATCTTTGACATTCTGACCTTTTGCCTGATGTGGTTTGTCTTCCATGCCAATACGCCAGAGCATCAGACGTTGTTCCAGTCGGGCTGGTTCGTGGTGGGCCTGCTGTCGCAAACGCTGATTGTGCATATGATCCGTACCCGTCGCGTGCCGTTTATCCAAAGTCGCGCCGCATGGCCGCTGATGCTAATGACGCTGGTCGTGATGGTGGTGGGCATTGCCTTACCGTTCTCGCCGCTGGCCAGCTATCTGCAATTGCAGGCGCTGCCGCTGAGCTACTTCCCGTGGCTGATTGCGATTCTGGCGGGCTACATGACATTGACCCAATTAGTGAAAGGTTTTTATAGCCGTCGCTACGGTTGGCAGTAAACATCAAACTTCTCAGCAGGATGGTGTAAATACCATCCTGCATTTCTCTTTTTCATTCGAAAGATATTCTCGCGAAATCGTAGTGTTTTATTTTTATTGAAATGCTAGCTGAGGGAATTAGTATCAAATCGCCTTCTTTGCGTTGTTTTTTTATCAATAAAACGATCTGTGTTGCAAAAATGAAACACTGTGCTAAAAATTATTAGCATCTGCGATTTTTTGTGAACGCAGTCATCGAAATAAATTGTTACACCAGCTAGTCTGCGCAGGTAACGTCGTTAAGAAAGTTTCTCGCTGCCCGTTTTAATTCCGGCAGTCATTTGCTCTGCAAGCTATTCCTGTTAATGGATATTATGAACTTCTGGAGAAGGACAAATGAAACTGACAAAAAACCTGTTAAGTCTGTGTATTGGCGCGTCCGTATTACTGGCGAGTCATGCAACGCTGGCACAAACTTTTCGCGCCGCGGATGTGCATCCGGCTGATTACCCGAACGTCGTCGCAGTGAAACATATGGGGGAGAAACTCAGCGCCGCGACCGATGGCCGTCTGGAGATTAAAACATTTCCAGGTGGCGTGTTAGGTGATGAAAAACAGATGATTGAGCAGGCGCAATTAGGCGCTATTGATATTATTCGCGTCTCAATGACGCCTGTTGCCGCCATTCTTCCTGAAATTAACGTATTTACCCTGCCGTATATCTTTCGCGATGAAGACCATATGCATAAGGTCCTTGACGGCATGATCGGTCAGGAGATTGGCGACCGACTGACGGCCAATACGAAATCGCGGCTGGTATTCCTGGGTTGGATGGACGCCGGGACGCGCAACCTGATTACTAAAAATCCGGTGGTGAAACCGGAAGATTTACACGGTATGAAAATCCGCGTTCAGGCGAGTCCGATAGCGCTGGATACCTTAAAGGCGATGGGCGCTAACTCTATCGTGATGGGCGTCAGCGAAGTGTTTAGCGGTATGCAGACCGGCGTTATTGATGGTACGGAAAATAATCCGCCAACATTTGTTGCGCACAACTATTTACCGGTCGTTAAAAACTATACCTGGAGCAAACACTTTATTATTCCTGAGCTTTTTCTGTTTTCCAAAGCCAAATGGGATAAATTGAAAAAAGAAGACCAGGAACTCATTATTAAGCTCGCCAAAGAAGCGCAGGTGGAACAACGCAAACTTTGGCAAGAATATAATGCGAAATCTCTGGAAACTATGAAAGCCAGTGGCGTTCAGTTCCACGATATTGATACGGACTATTTCTATAAAGCCACGCAGTCAGTGCGGGATAATTACGGTAAAGACCACCAGGATTTGAT
>NZ_JAHLQZ010000131.1:0-11617 GCF_018919505.1 Citrobacter sp. S55_ASV_140 | reverse complement strand
TGCTCGTCGTTAACTGATCGTCGTTACGTCAGAAGCGCGGTTTAGTGGGAATACAGGCCGGATGATTGCTAAATACCATCCGACATTGGCCTTACAAAATATGCCCCAGCGTCTGGCGCAGATGTGCGCCAGAACCAAGCAGGCCCGGATTATCATGCACAATCAGATACACTGGAATATCCTGAACGTAGGCTTTAAAACGTCCTTTATCTTCAAACCCACCGCGGAAACCGGAAGCTTTAAAGAAATCAAGGAAGCGCGGCACGATCCCGCCAGCGATGTACACGCCGCCAAACGTGCCCAGCGTTAACGCCAGATCGCCGCCAAAGCGGCCCATGATCACACAGAACAGCGACAGCGCGCGGCGGCAGTCGATACAGGAATCTTCCAGCGCACGGGCGGTGATATCCTTCGGCTGCAGATTTTCCGGCAGGCGGCCGTCTGATTTGACGATGGCGCGATACAGGTTCACCAGTCCGGGTCCTGAGAGCACACGTTCAGCAGAAACATGACCGATTTCCGCACGCAGAACCTCAAGGATAATCCCCTCTTCTTCGCTGTTAGGCGCAAAATCCACGTGCCCGCCTTCACCCGGCAGACTTACCCAGCGTTTATCAACGTGCACCAAATGCGCCACGCCGAGGCCAGTTCCCGCGCCATACACCGCAATCGGTTTGCCTTCGACAGGTTCCGCGCCGCCAAACTGGATCAAATGCTCTTTTTTCAGCATGGGGATTGCCATCGACACGGCGGTGAAATCATTGATGATTTCCAGATGGCTAAAGCCCAGATTTTTTTTCATCTCAGCAATAGAGAATGCCCAGGTATGGTTGGTCATTGCTACCCAGTCGCCGGTGATCGGACAGGCAATGGCAATGCAACCATCTTCGACGCTGACGCTATGCTCATCCAGGTACACGCGCACCACAGCCTCCAGACTGGGGTAATCCAGCCCGGAATAGGTTTTTGCCTGCGAAATCTCGCCACTGGCAATGTCGCACAGAGCAAGACGTGCGTTGGTGCCGCCAACATCACCTACTAAAGCATATTTTGTCATTCTTCCACTGCTCCGCTAAAGTCAAAATAAATCTTTGCCACACTGTAAATTCATGGGGGCATAACAACAACGGCCTGAAGGCTGATGCCCGTAGAAAATCGATCCAGATCACACAATTACTTTATCGTTTCAGCACCATTTGCAGCGATGCGGTCGCGCAGGCTGTGCAAACTATATCTATGACTCTGTTTGAAGGAATTGAAAATGCTCCATCCGCGAGCCAGAACGATGCTCTTGCTATCAACTCCCGCGATAATCATTGGCATAGCGTCCAGCCTGGTGTTGATCGTTGTGATGAAAGTCGCTTCCGTTTTACAGCAATTTTTATGGGAGCGTCTGCCGATTAGCATCGGAATTGCCCAGGACTCTCCGCTGTGGATCATCGGTATGCTCACGTTAACCGGACTGATGGTCGGGCTTGTCATCCGCTACAGCCGGGGCCACGCTGGTCCGGATCCGGCTTGTGAACCGTTAATCGGAATGCCGGTGGCCGTTTCGGCGCTGCCAGGCCTGCTGGCGGCGCTAATCCTCGGTCTGGCGGGCGGCGTCAGTTTAGGGCCGGAACATCCCATCATGACCGTGAATATCGCCCTCGCAGTGGCGCTTGGCAGCCGCCGCTTTCCGCGCATTGCTAAGCTGGACTGGACCATTCTCGCCTCTGCCGGCACCATCGGGGCGTTATTTGGTACTCCCGTGGCCGCCGCGTTGGTGTTTTCGCAAACGCTGAATAGCTCGAACGATGTTCCTTTATGGGATCGCCTGTTTGCGCCGTTAATGGCCGCCGCCGCAGGTTCACTGACCACCAGCCTGTTCTTTCATCCCCATTTTTCATTGCCCATCGCGCACTATACGCAAATGCATCTGATCGATATCCTCAGCGGTGCGGTCGTTGCTGCTATCGCCATTGCCGCGGGCATGGTGGCCGTCTGGTGTCTACCGCGCTTGCATCATTTAATACATCGGCTTAAACACCCGGTACTGATCCTTGGGGTTGGTGGTTTTATTCTCGGTATTTTGGGTGTAATTGGCGGACCGCTTACCTTATTTAAGGGACTGGATGAAATGCAGCAAATGGCGTTTAGCCAGACGCTGGGGACAACGGATTATTTGCTGCTTGCCGTGATCAAACTGGCGGCATTGGTGGTCGCCGCAGCGAGCGGTTTTCGCGGCGGGCGAATTTTTCCGGCGGTCTTCGTGGGTGTCGCGCTGGGTCTGATGCTGCACGCCCATGTTGAAGCCGTTCCGGCAGCCATCACGGTCTCCTGCGCGATTCTCGGGCTGGTGCTGGTCGTTACCCGCGACGCGTGGCTGAGCCTGTTTATGGCGGCAGTCGTGGTGCCAGACACCACTTTGCTGCCGCTGCTTTGCGTCGTTATGCTCCCCGCCTGGCTTTTATTGGCCGGAAAACCAATGATGATCGCCAGCCGTCCCGAGGAGTAGCTATCCTCCGTTGCGAGATTCCAGCGCACGGGTCACCGTGCGCAATAACTCAGGAAGATCGGCTTTCGGTAGCACCACTTCAATTAATGACAACCGTTGCGGACGGGACAGCCGGGCCAGCACTTCCTCCAGTTGGACCGCCTGCTTCACTCGCCAGCATTCCGCCTGACATTCATGACTTAACGCCTGCGGCACCTGGGTCCAGTTCCATCCGGCGATGTCGTTATAACGCTGATTTGCCCCGTGAATAGCCCTCTCCACGGTATAGCCGTCATTGTTAATCAGTAAAATCACCGGTGATTGCCCGTCCCTGAGCATAGAGCCCAGTTCCTGGATAGTGAGTTGCGCTGCACCATCGCCAATAATCAGGATCACCCGGCGGTCCGGGCAGGCCGTTTGCGCGCCAAATGCCGCCGGGAGCGCGTAGCCGATGGAACCCCACAGGGGTTGGACCAGGACTTCCGCACCGCTGGGTAGCGAGAGCGCTGCCGCACCAAATGCCGCCGTTCCCTGGTCGACGAGGATGATGTCATCCGGCGCCAGATAGTGTTGCACCGTTTGCCAGAAATTTTCCTGGGTCAGCAGCCCCTTCTCAACCTGGATACGCCCAACTGGCGGGCGTTCGGGCGGCAGTGAAAACGACATCTCCAGACACAACTCGCGTAACGTAGTGACGGCCTGTTCCATCGGAACGTTAAACCATTGGGTACCAACACGTGACGCATGGGGCTGAACGTCAATCGTGCGCTCCGGTGGTAACCGTTGCGTAAACCCAGCGGTCAGGGTGTCGACAAATTGTGTACCGACGCAAATAATCGTATCGGCATCTTCAATGGCCTGGCGCACATAGTCGCTACTGGCTCCGGCGCTGTACGTACCGACAAACGCCGGGTGACGCTCATCAAATAACCCTTTCCCCATCAACAGCGTGGCGTGAGCCATCGGCGTTTCCGCCATCCAACGCTGCAATACAGGCTGTAAGCCAAAACGCTGCGCGAGAAAGTCGGCCAGCAGCGCTACGCGCGGACTGTCCAATAGCCGCTCGCGGGCATAATAGCGAAACGCTTCCGCCACGCTGCTTTCCGGTTCGCTCAGAGGAATAATCAGGGCGTCATTCGGCGGCGTGGCGGGCTGTTTTGCCACATCAGCAGGCAACATCAGATAGCCCGGCCTGCGCTCAGTTAACATCGCCCGCAGCACGCGATCAATTTCATAGCAGGCGTTTTGTTCATCCAGCACTGCGCTGGCCGTCGTTACAGCCTGCTGCATACGGTAAAAATGCTGAAAGTCACCGTCGCCAAGGGTGTGATGCATCAGTTCCCCACGACGCTGCGCACCGCGACAGGGCGCGCCGACAATATGCAAAACGGGAACATATTCCGCATAGCTTCCCGCGATACCGTTGATCGCACTTAACTCCCCCACGCCAAACGTGGTGAGCAAAGCTCCCGCCCCTGCCACCCGGGCATAGCCATCCGCAGCATACGCCGCATTTAATTCGTTCGCACACCCGACCCAACGTACGCTGGGATGTTCAATCACGTGGTCAAGAAACTGCAAATTATAATCGCCAGGCACACCAAAGAGGTGGCCGACGCCACAGCCTGCCAGCCTGTCCAGCAGATAATCAGCAACGGAATATTGGGTTTGCATGACAGCTATCCTTCTGACGGTAACCTCAATGTTGAGTATCGAAGAACTGTGATGACTGTCCAGGAGAGTTGTTGTGAAGGGGGTGGAAAGCAAGATGTACAGTTTTGACGATTAAAAATTCATTACAGTCTGCTTTGTGTAAACGTATACACTCAATGACACACGTTATCCAACAGGAGGCTACATGGTTTATCAGGCTGATGAAAATCGCTATCAAACAATGGAGTATCGCCGCTGCGGCCAGAGCGGCCTCAGGTTGCCGATTGTCTCTTTGGGTTTGTGGCATAATTTTGGTGATGCCACGCAGGTAGAGAACAGTCGGGCGCTGTTACAGCGCGCATTCGATCTGGGAATTACTCATTTTGACCTAGCGAATAACTATGGCCCGCCGCCGGGCTCAGCGGAGCGAAATTTTGGCCGCATTCTGCAGGAAGATTTTTTACCGTGGCGGGATGAGCTGATCATCTCCACCAAAGCGGGCTACACCATGTGGGAGGGGCCCTACGGCGACTGGGGATCGCGCAAGTACCTGATTGCCAGCCTCAATCAAAGCCTCAAACGCCTGGGGCTGGAGTATGTTGATATCTTCTATCATCACCGGCCCGATCCAGAAACGCCGCTCAGAGAAACCATGCGCGCGCTGGATCATATTGTCCGTCAGGGGAAAGCGCTGTACGTCGGGCTGTCTAACTATCCGGCTGAGCTTGCCAGGCAGGCGATTGAAATACTCGACGATTTAGGCACCCCCTGCCTTATCCACCAGCCTAAATATTCCCTGTTTGAACGTTGGGTCGAAAGTGGCCTGCTGTCGCTGTTACAGGAAAAGGGTGTTGGCAGTATCGCCTTCTCACCGCTGGCGGGTGGGCAATTAACCGACCGCTACCTGAACGGTATTCCTGCGGACTCGCGCGCGGCAAGCTCCAGCCGTTTTCTTAACCCGGACCAGTTAACGCCACAAAAACTGGAAAAGGTCCGTGCGCTGAACGCGCTCGCAGAGCGCCGGGGACAAAAACTTTCTCAAATGGCGCTCGCGTGGGTATTACGGGAAGACAAGGTCACCTCCGTGCTGATAGGCGCCAGTAAACCCGCACAAATTGAAGACGCCGTTGGCATGCTGGCAAATCGGCATTTCTCTGCCGAAGAGTGCGCTGAGATTGATGCCATTCTGAGCTGATTGAAATAAAGACACATTTATTAACAAAAAGTGCTCTCGCTCGCGATTTAAGAGTTAAGGCGATGAAACGGGGCTTTACTGCCCCGTAATATTACGTTAACAGGCCGGCTACGGCTCGATCGTGAAGGAGAGTAAACATGTTCAGGTCACTGATTCTGGCGGCAGTCTTATTGGCTTTTACCCCGCTGGCCGCGAACGCTGGCGAAATCACCCTGCTGCCATCAATAAAATTGCAAATTGGCGATCGCGATAATTACGGTAACTACTGGGATGGCGGCCGCTGGCGCGACCGGGATTACTGGCATCATAACTATGAGTGGCGCAAAAATCGTTGGTGGCGTCATGACAATGGCTATCATCGTGGCTGGGATAAACGTAAAGCTTATGAGCGCGGCTATCGCGAAGGTTGGAATGACCGTGACGACCATCGCGGTCGCGGGCGCGGTCACAAACATCATCATTAATGTAACAAAAGAGCCTGCGGGCTCTTTTGTTTTTACAAACCCAGCGCGGTTCCCACCAGTAACCAGATATTGAGCGCGACCACTAACACCACAATCATCCAGCCAATGTATTTGACCCAGGCGGTGTTAACCAAATCCCCCATCAATGTGCCGTTGCTGGTAAAGATCAGTAGCGGCACCAGCGCAAGGGCAATCCCGAAACTGAGCAACACCTGGCTCATCACCAGAATACGGGTCGGATCCAGCCCCATCAGAATCACAATAAATGATGGCATCATAGTGACGGTGCGACGTACCCATAATGGGATATGAAAGCGGATGAATCCCTGCATCACCACCTGCCCCGCCAGCGTGCCGACCACAGTAGAAGACAGTCCCGCAGCCACCAGGCTTAAACCAAACACCGTCGCCGCCGCATGGCTCAACAGCGGTTCAAGAGTCAGGTACGCTTGATCGAGATCGGCGATACCGGTATGCCCGCTAAAATGAAATGCGGCGGCAGCTGTCGCCATCATCGCCAGATTTACAAATCCGGCAATCGTCATGGCGATAGCCACATCCCATTTGGTGGCCGTATAGCGCTGTTGGCGCGTTCCGCCGTGCAGATGCTGGGTTAAGGAAGAGTGCAGATAAATGACGTGCGGCATGATGGTCGCGCCAAGTACGCCTGCGGCCAGGAACACAGCCTCCGAATTGGGCAGGCTGGGAATAATCATCCCCTTGCTAAGCTGCGCGAAGTTCGGTTGGGAAAAGATCAGTTCCACAATGTAAGCCGCAGCGACAAACAGCAGCAGGCCGCCAATGACTTTTTCCAGCGGCTTTTGCCCGCGGCGCTGCAGCATCAAAATTAAGAATGTCGCGATGCCGGTAAGCACGGCCCCCTGCAATAACGAAACGCCCAGGATCAGTTTGAAACCAATCGCAGCGCCAATAAACTCAGCAAGGTCGGTCGCCATGGCGATAATTTCAGCCTGCACCCAGTAAAACCACACCACCGGGCGAGGATAGTGATCGCGAATTTGCTCTGCCAGGTTTTTACCGGTGGCAATACCCAGTTTTGCCGACAGCACCTGAATCAGCATCGCCATCAGGTTTGCCCAGACCACCACCCACAGCAATTTATAACCAAAGCTGGCCCCTGCCTGGATATTGGTGGCAAAGTTACCTGGATCGATATAACCGATCGCCGCGATGAACGCAGGTCCCATTAATGCGAGCTTCAACTTGCGCGCTGCCCGTCCACTGCTACTCTCAACGCGATCGTTCGTCATTTTAGTGCCCCAGAAACATAGCCTTTGCTATGTTTCAAGCTACGCCCATTGAGAATGATTATCAAATTCATTTTAATGGGTGAAGTTGATTTCTCTGATAGCGATTGTCTATGGATCGATAAAGATTCTGGAAATACCGGTGAGATGTTTAATTATTGTTATTAGATTAGCACAATGACATAACTTTTCACTTCCCTACTCAACATAACAGAAGTGTATCGCCGATCACTAATTTTGAATCTCGTCACAGGTCCTTATTATAGTGTGTGTTTGATCTCGTTTTCTTTATGGTTGTTACATAGAATGTGCACGAAAACTAAACCTGCCTCATATTTGGAGCAAATATGGACCGCGTTCTTCATTTTGTCCTGGCCCTTGCCGTGGTTGCGGTACTCGCACTGCTGGTAAGCAGTGACCGTAAAAAAATCCGCATTCGTTATGTTATTCAACTGCTTGTTATTGAAGTGTTACTGGCATGGTTCTTCCTGAACTCTGATGTCGGTCTGGGCTTCGTGAGAGGCTTCTCCGAGATGTTTGAGAAACTGCTCGGATTCGCTAATGAAGGGACAAACTTTGTCTTCGGCAGCATGAACGACAAAGGCCTGGCATTCTTCTTCCTGAAAGTGCTTTGCCCGATCGTCTTCATTTCCGCGCTGATTGGTATTTTGCAGCATATCCGCGTTCTGCCAATTGTCATCCGCGCGATTGGTTTCCTGTTATCTAAAGTCAACGGTATGGGTAAGCTGGAATCCTTTAACGCCGTCAGCTCCCTGATCCTGGGTCAGTCCGAGAACTTTATCGCCTATAAAGATATTCTCGGCAAAATGTCCCGCAACCGTATGTACACCATGGCTGCAACAGCGATGTCGACGGTTTCCATGTCTATCGTCGGCGCGTATATGACCATGCTGGAGCCGAAGTACGTGGTTGCTGCGCTGGTTCTGAACATGTTCAGCACCTTTATCGTCTTGTCGCTGATCAACCCCTACACCGTTGATGCCAGCGAAGAAAACATTCAGATGTCTAACCTGCACGAAGGCCAGAGCTTCTTCGAAATGCTGGGTGAATACATCCTGGCAGGTTTCAAAGTGGCAATTATCGTTGCAGCCATGCTGATTGGTTTCATCGCGCTGATCGCCGCCCTGAACGCCCTGTTCGCTACCGTGACCGGTTGGTTTGGCTACAGCATCTCCTTCCAGGGCATCCTGGGCTACATCTTCTACCCGGTTGCATGGGTAATGGGTGTACCGTCCAGCGAAGCGTTGCAGGTGGGCAGTATCATGGCAACCAAACTGGTTTCTAACGAATTCGTCGCGATGATGGATCTGCAGAAAATCGCCTCTACGCTCTCTCCACGCGCTGAAGGCATCATCTCTGTGTTCCTGGTCTCCTTCGCTAACTTCTCTTCCATCGGGATTATCGCCGGCGCGATTAAAGGCCTGAACGAAGAACAAGGTAACGTGGTTTCCCGCTTTGGTCTGAAGCTGGTGTACGGCTCTACGCTGGTGAGCGTACTGTCTGCATCCATCGCAGCACTGGTGCTGTAAGCCTAAGACAACATTGTCGTGTTAAGACCGGGGAGGTTTTTCTCCCCGGTTTTTTTATGCGTGTTATTCAGCAAACCAAAGAAATATAAGGTGAGAACTGGCAGGATGTAAAAACAAAAAACCCCCGCTTTTCAGCGAGGGTTTAAATTTTGGTGGAGCTAAGCGGGATCGAACCGCTGACCTCTTGCATGCCATGCAAGCGCTCTCCCAGCTGAGCTATAGCCCCGTCACGTAAAGCTTGTCGAGTTGACGGGCGGCATCATATGAATTCCCTTCGCGTGTGTCAACGGCAAAATTAACTCATAGAATTCAATCGCTGAAAAAGCAGTCAAATGAAGAACATTGCGTAACAACTCGCATTCAGTAGTTAAACGCGTCACGGTTTCTACTAAAATGGTGCTATAAAATGAGCCACTAATTAACCCCACGACTACTCAGGGAATCGTTATGTTCAAGGAACGGATGACGCCAGAAGAGCTTGCTAATCTGACCGGATACAGCCGACAGACCATCAATAAATGGGTGCGCAAGGAAGGTTGGGCTACATCACCAAAACCAGGCGTTCAGGGCGGTAAAGCCCGTCTGGTTCACGTCACCGAACAAGTTCGTGAATACATTCGCAGCGCTGAACGTTCAGCCGAAGGTTTATCAGATAACTTATCGTTATCCGGTGATACTTCGATTGAGGCGCTGCTGATTAGACTCGCCAAAGAGATGACGCCATCAGAACAGAAAATGTTTACGTCATTGATCCTGCGTGAAGGCATTACGGGTTTATTACAACGCTTAGGGATCCGCGAAAACAAATAATATGAAAAAATTACGCAGCAAAATGACGACCGAAGAGCTGGCGGAATGTCTCGGGGTAGCCAAACAAACCGTCAATCGTTGGATCAGAGAGCAAAACTGGACCACCGAAAAATTTCCCGGCGTTAAAGGTGGTCGTGCAAGACTTATTCATATTGACTCCGGTGTCCGCACGTTTCTGCTCAACGTTCCCGCTTTTCGCAAAGCTCCTGAGTTTTATCAGGCTGAAGAACCGCTGGCAGAATACACCCATGTAGTACGCAGCCATGCCTGTCGCCAGATAATCAGCGCACTGGACAATATGTCGCCAACGGAACAAGAAAAGCTGGCGATGTATATCTCGCGCGAAGGGATTCGTAATTTCCTTATTCGTCTGGGCATTGATGAGTCTGAATAACAGGTAAAAAAAACGGCAGGAGCGCATCCTGCCGTTGTGTCATCAATCAGCCAGAATTACTGCTGACTTTCACGCTCTGCAATAAACGCCAGTGCTTTGTTAATACGCTCAACGCTGCGGGATTTGCCAATCGCATGCACCGTGACGTCTAACGCCGGGGACTGACCCGCGCCGGTTACCGCGACGCGCAGCGGCATCCCAACTTTACCCATACCCACTTCCAGCTCATCAGCGGTTGCCTGAATCGCGTGGTGGACGTTTTCTGCCGTCCATTCGGTAATGGCGGCCAGTTTGTCGCGAACCACTTCCAGCGGCTGACGCGCAACCGGACGCAGGTGTTTCTTCGCCGCGTCAGCGTCGAACTCAGCAAAGTCTTCATAGAAGTAGCGACAGCTCTGCGCCATCTCTTTCAGCGTCTTGCAACGCTCGCCCAGCAGTTTCACCAGCTCAGACAGTTGAGGCCCAACGCGAGTATCGATATTTTCCTGCTCAATGTGCCACTGCAGATGCGTTGCCACATATTCCGGTGCCAGCGCATTAATGTAGTGATGGTTCAGCCACTGCAATTTTTCAGTGTTGAACGCGCTCGCAGACTTGCTCACCGCACCGAGGGAGAACAGTTTAATCATCTCTTCACGGGTGAAGATTTCCTGATCGCCGCTGGACCAGCCCAGGCGCACCAGATAGTTCAGCAGCGCTTCCGGCAGATAGCCGTCATCGCGGTATTGCATCACGCTGACCGCACCGTGACGTTTAGAGAGTTTTTTACCGTCGTCGCCGTTGATCATCGACACGTGCGCGTAAACCGGCACCGGCGCATTCAGCGCTTTCAGGATATTGATCTGACGCGGGGTGTTGTTGATATGGTCTTCGCCACGAATAACGTGAGTGATTTCCATATCCCAGTCATCGACAACCACGCAGAAGTTGTAGGTTGGGGAGCCGTCGGTACGGCGGATGATCAGATCGTCCAGCTCCTGGTTGCTGAATTCGATCGGCCCACGGATCTGATCGTCAAAAATAACGGAACCGTCCTGCGGGTTGGCAAAACGCACCACGCACGGTTCATCGGCGGCATGGTGCTCATGACCGTGGCGGCAGCGGCCGTCGTAACGCGGCTTCTCACCGTTCGCCATCTGCTCTTCGCGCAGCGCATCCAGACGCTCTTTGGAGCAGTAGCACTTATATGCGGTGCCTGCTTCCAGCATTTCATCAATAACAGCGTTGTAGCGATCAAAACGTTTGGTCTGGAAGTACGGGCCTTCATCCCATTCCAGATTCAACCAGTTCATACCATCCATAATGGCTTCAATAGCTTCCGGTGTGGAGCGTTCGAGATCGGTGTCTTCAATACGCAGCACAAACTCACCGCCATGGTTACGTGCAAAAAGCCAGGAATAAAGAGCAGTGCGCGCACCGCCGACGTGCAGGTAACCTGTCGGGCTTGGCGCGAAGCGAGTTTTGATTTTCATGAAATGGCCTTACGTTTATAAAGATGCCGACAACCGGCAAATCCAGGGAAGATTATCAGGCTCGTATTCTATCACTGTGGTCTGATTCCTCAATGTTGATCGGGTTGGAACATCACGCTTTGCCATTTTCGTATACAAATCATGCTGAATGGATTGTTTTGCGATCGTTTTGTTTAAATTTACGACGAACGAACAATTTCTTTTGAAAATGCGTTGACTCATTTTCAACTCTCCCTATAATGCGACTCCACACAGCGGGGGTGATTAGCTCAGCTGGGAGAGCACCTCCCTTACAAGGAGGGGGTCGGCGGTTCGAACCCGTCATCACCCACCAC
>NZ_JAHLQZ010000130.1:0-11683 GCF_018919505.1 Citrobacter sp. S55_ASV_140 | reverse complement strand
CACAAAATGCGGCTCGCTGGCGTTGGCAATCTGGCGAACTGACGGTAAACAGCCGTTCGGGAAGATGTATTTATTGATCCACGGATCAACATTATTGTCGGTTTTATTCGAACCGATGCTGTGCAGTAAAAACAGACCGTCCGGCTTTAAATTGCGATCGACAACGTCGAAATAGGTGTTGTAATTTTTCGGGCCGACATGCTCAAACATGCCGACGGAGACAATGCGATCAAATTTGTCGTTCAGGTCGCGGTAATCCTGCAGCAAAATGGTGACGTCCAGTCCCGCGCAACGCGCTTGCGCCATTTTCTGCTGCTCTGCTGAGATGGTCACACCTACCACGCTCACACCGTATTGCGATGCCATAAAATGGGACAAGCCACCCCAGCCGCAACCAATATCGAGCACCCGCATTCCCGGCTTTAACTGCAATTTTTCGGCAATCATTTTTAACTTCGCCTGTTGGGCAGATTCCAAGGTATCGGCATCTTTCCAGTAGGCGCAGGAATACTGCATGTAAGGATCAAGCATGCGGCTAAAGAGGTCGTTGCCCAGATCGTAATGTTCTTTGCCGACAACCCAGGCGCGCTTTTTGGTCTGTAAATTAAACAGTCGTGCCGTGGCGATACGTAAGGTATCTTTGAAGTGGCGGGGGAGTTGATTTTCAAGCCCGGCGCGCAATACCTTGGTGAAAAATATGTCCAGCCGATCGCACTCCCACCAGCCGTCCATATAGCTCTCACCCAAACCTAACGATCCTTCCTGCAGTACGCGTTTGAAAAAATCGGGGTTCTTGACACGAATATCCGCCGCAGCCGAACCATTAATGGTAATGCCTGCACGGCTCAATAATTCATTGGTGATGCGGTACCAGTCATCATCCGGTACGCTGACGTCTTCTATACACGATGAACTCATAGCTTCTCCATCACTGGTCGGTGATCAGAACCTTAAAACAGCGTAGACGCTTTTTTGGGCTTTGTGAGAAATCTCACGGAATTAATCCGCGAATCTTTAATCCGACGTAGAACAGAGGAAGGGAGGAACCCTTACCGAAAAGGCCATCCGTGGAAAAACGGGAACGTTCTTGTCCCCGTTAATACCTAAAAATTATCGTTTTTGTAACAACTGGAAATCAGTATAAGCCTGATTTTTTGACGATTCAATAGAAAATTGTTAGCGGGCTAACTATGTGCCCGCGACAATGATTAGTGAGACTCACCGTGGGCAATTTGCGCCCGGTCATCTGTTTGACGGGTGTTATCGGTCTGCGATTGCATTTTGTAACCGATGGCTGCCAGCAGCACTGTTGTCAGCATCACGCTGGTGGTGGTGAGCAGCGGGGTGGCGATCAGCCACGACACCACAAGACTTGCCAGGAAGCATAAACCTAGTTGCAGCGTATTTTGCAATGCGGCTGCGCGTCCTGTGGCCTGTGGGAAAGGACGTAACGCCTGAGCGACAACGATAGGATAGATTGCGCCGTTGGCAATCGCCATTACGCAGAATGGGATCAGAATTTCAGCCAGCGCAACATGATGAATAAAGCCGGTAGCCCAGGTGGCAACAACGCTGATGGCATAAAGAATCAGTAACCATGGCAGCATCTGACGACCTTGCCATTTTTGCAGCGCCGCACGGCAACCGTAACCACCAATTAAGAAGGCGATAGTTTGCGGAACATAGCTCAGGCCAATCACTGCCGGGCTGTAGCCCATTTCGCTAAGGATAAACGGTGAACCCGTCAGCCATGCGAAAAAGCTTGCGGAGCAGGCGGCATAAATCAGTACGTTTCCACGATAAGCTTTCGAGCGCAACAGTGTGGCGAAAGTCAGTTTATCCTGGCTGTCGTCGCGTGCTTTAACCGTCGGTTTTAAACGCAGGGCCGGAAGCATCAGAATCAGGGTAATAGCAAACAGGGTGGCGAAAATGGCCTGCCAGGAGAAGTGGACCAGAATCCAACTGCCCAATAACGGCGCGAGAGCCGGTGATAACCCGACCAGCGGCATAATGGTGGCAAAGATGCGGTTTACTTTTTGTGAAGGGTAATAGTCTGTAACCAGCGCCTGCCAGATAACCGACGCGGCACAGACGCCAACGGCCTGAATAAAGCGCAGCGCCAGCAAGCCAGTGGCGTTTTCAACCCACAGCATACCCAGACTACCCAGCGCAAAAATAGATAAACCCAACAGTAAAATCGGTTTACGGCCATAGCGGTCCGAGAGCGGTCCCCACAGTAGTTGTGCGACGGCGAAACCCGCTAAAAATAAACTTAGGCTGGCGCTGACGGCAGATGCAGGTGTTTGCAGATCGGACTGAATCGCGGCAAAGGCGGGCAGATACATATCCGTCGCCAGAAAGCCGAGCACGCTAAGGCCCGCCAACCAGACTAAAAAACCTTTCCCAGGTTGCATCATCATTTCTCTTTTTTTAGCAATAGAACAATGCCGCTGAGTGTAGTGAGTGTAATTCACGCTGTGAAACGCTAATATTTGCTTACTGATTTCAAATTTTTTGTAGGCAGAATATGTGGTCGGAATATTCACTTGAAGTGGTTGATGCGGTTGCACGCAACGGCAGTTTCAGTTCAGCCGCGCAGGAGTTACACCGCGTACCTTCGGCGGTAAGCTACACCGTGCGCCAACTGGAGGAGTGGCTGGCTGTACCGCTTTTTGAGCGACGCCATCGCGATGTGGAATTAACGCCTGCCGGCGCGTGGTTTTTAAAAGAAGGGCGCTCTGTTATCAAAAAAATGCAGATCACTCGCCAGCAATGTCAACAAATCGCCAACGGCTGGCGAGGACAACTGGCAATCGCGGTAGATAACATTGTCCGTCCCGAACGTACCCGACAGATGATTGTGGATTTCTATCGCCACTTTGATGATGTGGAACTGCTGGTTTTTCAGGAAGTCTTTAATGGTGTCTGGGATGCGCTTTCCGATGGGCGTGTGGAGCTGGCTATTGGCGCCACACAGGCCATTCCGGTAGGGGGGCGCTATACCTTCCGCGACATGGGCATGCTGAGCTGGAGCTGCGTGGTGGCCAGCCATCATCCGCTGGCGTCAATGTCGGGGCCGCTAAGCGATGATACGTTGCGCAACTGGCCGTCACTGGTGCGCGAAGATACCTCGCGTACATTGCCGAAGCGTATAACCTGGTTACTGGACAACCAAAAGCGCGTTGTGGTGCCTGACTGGGAATCTTCCGCAACCTGTTTATCTGCGGGATTGTGTGTAGGCATGGTACCAACACATTTTGCCAAGCCGTGGATTGATAGCGGTAAATGGGTGTCGCTGCAGTTGGAGAATCCCTTTCCTGATGCCGCGTGTTGTCTGACATGGCAACAGAACGATACCTCGCCAGCACTGAGTTGGTTGCTGGACTATTTAGGCGATAGCGAAACGCTAAATAAAGAATGGTTGCGGGAGCCAGATGAGGCCCCCGCACAACAGGCTTAACGACGATAATCGCGGAATGGACCGTCAGCAACGGAGCGGCGCTCTACCAGACGCGGATGAACCTCGATAGACTGCGACTCTTCGCGTTTATTCACGATGCGGTCTAACAGCATATTAAAGGCCGTTTCACCCAGTGAATCCTTAGGCTGGTGAATGGTGGTCAGCGCTGGCGTGAAGAAGCGGGCGTTGCGCACGTTATCATAACCGATGAGCGAGACATCCTGCGGTACGCGCAGTCCCATCTCATCAGCGGCGCACAGCGCGCCCATCGCCATGATATCGCCACCGCAGAAGACGGCGGTCGGACGATGCGACTGTGAAAGAATTTGCTGCATGGCGCGATAACCGGATTCAGGTTCAAAATCGCCCTGTACAATCCAGTTTTCGGGAACCTTAATCAGCGCTTCTTCCATCGCTTTCATAAAGCCAGCCAGACGACCGGCCCCGGTATTCCGCTCCATCGGGCCCGGGATCGCGCCAATCTCGCGATGGCCGCGTTCTATCAGATACCGACCCGCCATGTAACCGCCCTCGAAAGCGTTATCAATGACCGTATCGGTAAAATCAGCTTTAGCTTCGCCCCAGTCCATAACAACCATCGGAATATGGCGATACTCTTCGAGCATCGAAAGCAGCGATTCCGGATACTCAGAACACATCACTAACAGACCATCAACGCGCTTTTGCGCCATCATCGACAGATAGGCCTGCTGCTTTTCAAGACTGTTCCATGCGTTGCCCAGAATCAAGGTATAGCCTTTCTGGAAACAGTTTTTCTCAACGGCTTCGATAATTTCGGCGAAATAGGCCGCTTCGCTGCTGGTCGCCAGCAAGCCGATAGACTTGGTGTGATTCACCTTCAGGCTGCGTGCAACTGCGCTTGGAGAATAGTGCAGCTCTTTGATCGCAGCCCAAACCGCATTACGCGTTTCTTCCGCGACAAAGCGCGTCTTGTTAATTACGTGTGATACGGTTGTAGTGGAAACGTTTGCTCGCTTCGCTACATCTTTAATTGTTGCCATTACATCTCACTCCAGACCATATCCTAAGCTCCTGAGAATACTCCAGGTAAACGTTTGCCTTCACACACCCTTAACGCAACGTAGGGGTTGCGGCACGCCGGGAAAACGACACGGAACGTCAGGAAGGGGTCAATGGCCGGTACGCTAATCAAGTAAGCGTGGAATTTTGTCTGATCTTAACGAAAAGGGGAAGAGTTAAAAGCAGTTATCAATATAAATCGTGAGAGATTTTTGCTTTCAAGTGTGTAAAAATGCGCAATATCACTTTTTGTGTGGGAATAAAAAGGAGAAAACTTGATGAGCACCGATCTGAAATTTTCGTTAGTGACTACCATTATTGTTCTGGGTTTGATCGTCGCGGGTGGCCTGACCGCAGCGCTGCATTGATTTCCCCGAGGGAGTTAGCTCTCCCTCATCCTCTCCGCATCTGTTTCCCCTCTATTGTTTGCGAATAAGCAAAAGTCTTTTGCAATTTTGTTAACTTTATTAATTTTGCGATCAATGTCATGCTTTTGACTCTTATTTTATGTCGCGCCACGGCTCGACGTTACGGAGTCGATATATGAAAATCAATTATCCCTTACTGGCGCTGGCGATTGGCGCGTTTGGCATTGGCACCACCGAATTTTCGCCAATGGGATTATTGCCCGTGATTGCCAAAGGGGTGGATGTCTCGATTCCCGCGGCCGGGATGCTGATTAGCGCGTATGCGGTTGGCGTGATGGTGGGGGCTCCGCTGATGACACTGCTGCTGTCCCATCGCGCGCGACGTAATGCGCTGATATTCCTGATGGCTATTTTCACGCTGGGCAACGTGCTTTCCGCTATCTCGCCGGATTATACCACGCTGATGCTGTCACGTATTTTGACCAGTCTTAATCACGGCGCCTTTTTTGGTCTCGGCTCTGTGGTCGCCGCAAGCGTGGTACCTAAACATAAGCAAGCCAGCGCCGTGGCAACCATGTTTATGGGGTTAACGATTGCCAATATTGGCGGTGTTCCCGCGGCGACGTGGCTTGGTGAGACAATCGGCTGGCGGATGTCGTTTATGGCGACGGCGGGTCTGGGCGTCATCGCTATGGTCAGCCTGTTCTTCTCATTACCGAAAGGTGGGGCAGGAGCGCGCCCTGATGTCCGCAGCGAACTGGCGGTACTTATGCGCCCACAGGTGCTGTCGGCTCTGCTGACCACTGTGCTGGGCGCAGGCGCGATGTTCACGCTTTATACTTACATCTCGCCGGTGCTGCACAGCATTACCCATGCCACACCGGCGTTTGTGACCGGAATGCTGGTATTAATTGGCGTCGGATTCTCGATCGGAAACTATCTTGGCGGCAAACTGGCGGATCGTTCTGTCAACGGTACGCTTAAAGGCTTTTTGCTGTTGTTGATGGTTATTATGCTGGCCATTCCCTTCCTCGCGCGTAATGAGCTGGGGGCGGCGGTCAGTATGGTCGTCTGGGGCGCGGCGACGTTTGCGGTGGTTCCGCCGTTGCAGATGCGGGTGATGCGCGTTGCCAGCGAAGCGCCAGGGTTATCATCGTCAGTCAACATTGGCGCGTTTAACCTGGGAAATGCGTTAGGTGCGGCAGCCGGTGGGGCGGTGATTTCCGGTGGTCTGGGCTACAGTTTTGTACCCGTGATGGGAGCGATTGTGGCGGGGCTTGCGTTACTGCTGGTCTTTATCTCGGCAAGAAGGCAATCTGAAGAAGTCTGCACTGCCTCCAGCTAAGGCTAAAACGCAGAAGGGGGTCCCTTCTGCGTTATCATTTTATGCTGCGAAGTTCTTCGCAACAAATTCCCAGTTCACCAGCGCCCAGAAGTGCTCCAGGTAGCCAGGACGGGCATTGCGATAATCGATGTAGTAGGCGTGTTCCCATACGTCAACGGTCATCAGCGGCGTCGCGTCGGTCGTCAGCGGAGTACCTGCGTTGGAAGTAGAAACGATAGCCAGTTTGCCATCCTTTCCTTTAACCAGCCAGGTCCAGCCAGAACCGAAGTTTTTGATAGCGGCATCGGTGAATTGCGCTTTGAAATCCGCAAAGCTGCCAAAGGAGGCGGCAATTGCATCGGCCAGTTTACCGGTCGGCTCGCCACCTGCGTTCGGCGCCAGGCAGTTCCAGTAGAACGTGTGGTTCCATACCTGTGCAGCATTATTGAATACACCGCCTTCAGAGCTACGAACGATCTCTTCCAGTGATTTACCTTCAAACGCCGTGCCTTTGATCAGGTTGTTCAGGTTGGTCACGTAGGTTTGATGGTGTTTGCCATAGTGGTATTCCAGCGTTTCGGCAGAAATGTGCGGTGCCAGAGCATCTTTGGCATACGGTAATGCAGGTAATTCAAACGACATTGCTTCTCTCCTTATTATTTATATTGAGTACACACAATAGCCTCATTGTGAGTAAGGATAGGGTAGCAAATTGAAAGGTTATGCAAAAGAAGAACTTACCCTACAGCATGTTCTGTAGGGTAAGTTTTTAGCGAATTGTTTTTGGTGTCATTACCCGACGCGCGCCGACATAGTGGCGCTGCCAGTAATCTTCGCTCAGAGAAGTGATTTGAATTTCCTGACCGCTGCGCGGTGACTGAATAAATTTACCGTTACCCACGTAAACTCCGACGTGATCGGCTGTGCCGCGACCTTGGGTGCGGAAAAAGACCAGGTCACCGTTTTTCAGCTCGCCACGTTCAATCGGTGCGGCGTCACGCAGGTGGTACATTTCATTCGCCGTACGCGGAATGCGGAATTTAACCAGATCTTTATAGGCGTAATAGACCAGACCGCTGCAATCAAAGCCGGTTCTTGGCGAAGAGCCGCCCCAACGGTAAGGTTTGCCGATTTGGTTCATCAGGGTGGACATAGCGGTTTTCGTCGCTTTCTGCACTTTGACTTTATGCGCCTCAGCAAGCGTTGTCGGTGCGGCGGTTTTCACTTTCACACAGCGCGGCTTATGACCTTTGCGCGGCGTGCATTTTTCAGTCCAGGTAACGGCAGCGGTTTGTGCTGCGGCAGTTTTACTGCGACGGTTTACCGTTTTAGTCGATTTTGCCGGAGTGGCTGTGCGTTTTTTAGAAGAGGAGGCTGTTTTGCTACTGGTTTTGCTGGTGATTTTTGTCGCCGATTTCTTGTTGGTCCTGGCTGTTTTTTGGCTGGTTGTTGCGCTTTTCTTTTTATCTACCGTTTTGACGGTGTGGGAACTGGTAGGTGTCGTCCTGGCCTGCTTGGAAGCATGCGCCATAGGCGTAAAAGGCAGTGTAGTAAAAAGTAAAGCACAGAGCGTGATCGAGATTCGGTTTATCCGCGCCACTGAGCAGTCCTCTGTTAAGGCAGGTCTATCATACCTGCGTGTGATTTTCAAAACTTGATGATTCTAATCTATCGAAACGGGGAAAGTTAATAGCTTTTTTTGTTTAACGCGGCGTTTCGTTACCGACCGCAAAAAAAAACAGCAAATCAAAGTGTAGTCGGTGAATAAATAATCAAAACCATACACTTCGAGCGGGTAAGTAAGATTAAGAATGCAACTTTTAACGGCAGGCGATAAAATAATAACGCGTAATGAAAATGTTATTTTCCGTTGCCTGCCTGACCCGCTACAATGTCAGACTACTGCCGTAAAAGAAGTTTAAGGAAGCAAGATAATGAGCACCACTATCGAAAAAATCCAGCGCCAGATCGCTGAAAACCCAATTCTCCTGTACATGAAGGGTTCCCCTAAACTGCCAAGCTGCGGTTTCTCCGCTCAGGCGGTACAGGCGCTGTCCGCCTGTGGTGAACGCTTTGCTTATGTTGATATTCTGCAGAACCCGGATATTCGCGCCGAGCTGCCGAAATACGCAAACTGGCCGACCTTCCCGCAGCTGTGGGTTGATGGCGAGCTGGTTGGCGGTTGTGACATTCTCATTGAAATGTACCAGCGCGGTGAGTTGCAGCAGCTGATTAAAGAAACAGCGGCGAAATACAAAACCGAAGAGCCGGACGCTGAGTAATATCAGCTGAAATAAAAAAGCGACCTGTGAGGGTCGCTTTTTTTATCGGTCCGTTATGCGTCTTCCGGCACGGGGAGAGGCCAGCCGCCGAGGCGTTTCCAGCGGTTAACGATTTCACAAAACAGCACGGCCGTACGTTCGGTGTCATACAGCGCCGAGTGCGCCTGAGTGCCATCAAATTCCATTCCTGCCGCCAGGCATGCTTTTGATAACACAGTTTGCCCCAGCGACAGACCGCTTAATGCCGCAGTATCAAAGGTAACGAACGGGTGAAACGGGTTACGTTTCAGTGAGGCGCGTTCTGCAGCGGCCATCATAAAACTGTGGTCGAATGTGGCGTTATGCGCCACCATAATTGCCCGATTGCAGCCGCTGTCTTTAATGCCTTTACGTACCATTTTAAAGATGGCATGCAGAGCGTCGTATTCGCTGACCGCGCCACGTAAAGGATTGTTAGGGTCAATACCGTTAAAGGCGAGCGCTTCAGGCTGCAAATTTGCCCCTTCAAACGGCTCTACGTGGAAATGTAACGTCGTGTCCGGCATCAGCCAGCCTTGTTCATCCATTTTCAATGTGATGGCTGCGATCTCAAGCAGCGCATCGGTTTTGGCATTAAACCCTGCGGTTTCGACATCAATGACGACAGGGTAAAAACCACGAAAACGGTCACACAGACCGGAAAGTTGAGCGTTATCGGACATCTGGGTCTCTTAATACGGGAAAATTGCAGCGCGTATTATGGCAAAATGATGATGATAAAACTACGGGCACAGACGATCTGCGCCCGAGGGGGAGGTTAGTCGCCCAGGCCGCGCCCGGCGTCTTTCTCTTCAATTAATTCAATTTTGTAGCCGTCCGGATCTTCAACAAACGCGATCACGGTTGTGCCGCCTTTTACCGGGCCAGCTTCACGCGTCACGTTACCACCGTTCTGACGAATACGTTCGCAGGCTTCAGCCGCGTTGTCTACGCTCAGGGCGATATGACCGTAGGCTGTGCCCAGCTCATAGTTGTCAACGCCCCAGTTATAGGTCAGTTCGATCACGGCTTCACTGGTTTCAGGACCGTAGCCAACAAAGGCCAGAGAGTACTTGTATTCAGGGTTTTCGCTGGTACGCAGCAGCTTCATGCCCAGCACGTTGGTATAAAACTCGATGGAACGCTGCAGGTCACCCACGCGCAGCATGGTATGAAGTAAACGCATCTTTTTCCCCTTCGAAAATGGCTAATACATTCAAAATGTTGTTTTAGTATAGCGGCGTTGTTACGCCGCTATCAATGGCAGAACGGAGATTGTGACGTTAGAGGGTCGGGTAATCGGTGTAACCTTCCGCGCCGCCGCCGTAGAAGCTTTCGGCACGCTGTGGGTTCAGTTCCGCTTTATGTTGCAGACGCGCCACCAGATCCGGGTTAGCGATATAAGCGCGACCAAAAGCAACGGCGTCGATCAGACCTTTCTCGATCAGCGTTTCGGCTTTTTCAGGCGTGTAAGCGCCCGCGCCAATGATCGGACCGTGGAAACGGGCACGCACTTTCTCGCGGAACGCGTCGGAATACGGCTCACCACCAGCCCAGTCCGGTTCAGACATATGCAGATAAGCGATACCGCGCTTGCCCAGTTGTTCAATCAGATACAGCGCGTCGGCTTCTTCATTCGGACCGTTGTCGACGTTCTGGAAAGAGCCAATCGGAGAGACGCGAATACCAATGCGGTCGGCACCCCATTCTTTAATACCGGCATCGACAACTTCCAGCACCAGACGCGCACGATTCTCGACGCTACCGCCGTATTGATCGGTACGCTGGTTAGAGGTTGGCGACAGGAACTGGTGCAGCAGGTAGCCGTGGGCGGAGTGCAGTTCTACCATGTCGAAACCCGCTTCACGCGCGTTAGCAATTGCCTGACGGAAATCATTAACGATACCCGGAATTTCTTCCGTTTCGAGTGCGCGCGGCATAGTCGTATCGGCACGCGTCGCCAGACCGTTTTCATCGCGCAGTGAGGTGCGGGTACCGGCGCTAATCGCGGAAGGTGCTACCGGTGGCTGGCCGTTTGGCTGCAGATTGGCGTGGGAGATGCGCCCGGTGTGCCACAACTGGACAGCAATATGACCTTGCTCAGCATGTACGGCTGCAGTGATTTTCTTCCATGCGGCAATCTGCGCTTCGCTGTGTAGTCCCGGCGCACCGGCATAGCCTTTCGCCTGGGCGGAAATCTGCGTCGCTTCACTGATGATGAGTCCCGCGCTGGCGCGTTGACGGTAATACTCGGCCATCAGCGGAGTAGGGATGTCGCCAGGCTCGATGCTGCGCAGACGCGTCAATGGCGCCATAAAAACGCGGTTTGCTGCCGTAATGGCACCCACTTTCAGTGGGGAAAACAATTTTTCAGATGACATGTGGCACTCCTGAATAGACCGGTCGTCTAGTAATAAAAGAAATAAAAACGCCTGTTAAACGGCAGGCGTTGTAATGATGGTTTTAACGTGCGCCAGCGCATTTTCCAGCGGCGTGGCGCTACGAGAAATCTTGGCCTGAAGATTGGCGCCCAGCCATAGCGCATACAAAACCTGCGCCTGCTGTAATGGCTCGCCAACAAAAGACAGACAATGATTGGCCTGACCTTTCTCCAGCGCCTGCGCCAGCAACGCAATAATGTGTCGCGCGCCTTTATCCATCGCGGTACGCATATCTTCTGACAGATCGCACACTTCGGCAGACAGTTTAACGGTTAAACAACCGCTAATAATGCCGTGCTGGCTAAACTGATTCAGGGTTTCCTGATAGTAAGCCAGAATCCTGTCGCGGTAATTTCCCGCCCCCGTATCAAAATGCGTAGCCAATCGCTGATGATAAGCCGCATAGTGGCGTTCCAGCATCGCGACGCCGAACGCTTCTTTTGAGCGAAAATAGTGATAAAACGAACCCTTAGGCACTTCAGCTGTTTTCAGTAGCTCACTCAGGCCCATGCCGGTGAAGCCACGCTGCATGCACAGCAGCTCGCCAGTCGCCAGAAGATGTTCGCGTGTATCGTGTTCAGTGACTTTGTTCATGAAAGAAGCATAATAGACCAGTCGGTCTAATGCAATAGCGCTTGCGAGAAATTCAGTTAACGTCTTCAATAGATATATCAATCTTACTACAGGAGGGGATGTGGCCGAACAGCTGGAATTTTTCCCCGTCCAGAGCCCATGCCGTGGTATATGTC
>NZ_JAHLQZ010000012.1:0-50708 GCF_018919505.1 Citrobacter sp. S55_ASV_140 | reverse complement strand
GCATGATCAGCAGAGTGACAGAAGCCCTTAGCAAAGTTAAAGGATCGATAGGAAGCAACGAGCGCCATGCCTTGCCTGGCGTGATCGGTGACGATCTTTTGCGGTATGGGAAGCTGCCACTCTGCCTGTTCATTTGCATTATTTTGACGGCGGTTACCGTCGTGACAACCGCCCACCATACGCGGTTACTGACCGCGCAGCGTGAGCAGTTGGTTCTGGAGCGAGATGCGTTGGATATCGAATGGCGCAACTTGATCCTTGAGGAGAACGCGCTCGGCGACCATAGCCGTGTTGAACGGATCGCAACGGAAAAGCTGCAAATGCAGCATGTTGATCCCTCACAAGAAAATATTGTAGTACAAAAATAAGGATAAACGCGACGCATGAAAGCAGCGGCAAAAACGCACAAACCAAAACGCCAGGAAGAACAAGCCAACTTTGTCAGTTGGCGTTTTGCGTTACTGTGCGGCTGTATTTTGCTGGCACTGGGTTTCCTGCTGGGACGCGTCGCCTGGCTGCAAATCATCGCGCCGGATATGCTGGTGCGTCAGGGCGACATGCGCTCCCTGCGCGTACAGGAAGTCTCTACATCGCGCGGGATGATTACCGACCGTTCGGGCCGTCCGCTGGCGGTGAGTGTTCCGGTGAAGGCGATTTGGGCCGACCCGAAAGAGGTGCATGACGCAGGCGGCGTGAGCGTTGGTGAACGCTGGAGAGCGCTGTCGACCGCGCTTAATCTCCCGCTCGACCAGCTGGCTTCCCGTATTAACGCCAACCCGAAAGGGCGCTTTATCTATCTGGCGCGTCAGGTTAACCCTGACATGGCCGACTACATCAAAAAACTCAAGCTGCCAGGTATTCACCTGCGTGAAGAATCCCGTCGTTACTATCCTTCCGGAGAAGTGACCGCTCACCTCATTGGCTTTACTAACGTTGATAGCCAGGGGATTGAAGGCGTTGAGAAGAGCTTCGATAAGTGGCTCACCGGACAGCCGGGCGAACGTATCGTACGTAAAGACCGCTATGGCCGCGTAATTGAAGATATCTCCTCTACCGACAGCCAGGCGGCGCACAACCTTGCGCTGAGCATTGATGAGCGTTTACAGGCGCTGGTCTACCGTGAACTGAATAATGCCGTCGCGTTCAACAAAGCGGAATCCGGCAGCGCCGTGCTGGTGGATGTCAACACCGGTGAAGTGCTGGCGATGGCGAACAGCCCGTCCTACAACCCCAATAATCTCTCCGGTACGCAAAAAGATGTCATGCGTAACCGTACCATTACCGACGTGTTTGAACCGGGTTCTACCGTCAAACCAATGGTGGTAATGACGGCGCTGCAGCGTGGAGTGGTACGCGAAAATACCGTACTCAATACGATTCCTTACCGAATTAATGGTCACGAAATCAAAGACGTGGCGCGTTATAGCGAATTGACCCTTACCGGGGTTTTGCAGAAGTCGAGTAACGTCGGTGTTTCTAAGCTGGCGTTAGCGATGCCGTCCTCAGCGTTAGTAGATACTTACTCACGTTTTGGGCTGGGAAAAGCGACCAATTTGGGGTTGGTCGGAGAACGCAGTGGCTTATATCCTCAAAAACAACGGTGGTCTGACATAGAGAGGGCCACCTTCTCTTTCGGCTATGGGCTAATGGTAACCCCGTTACAGTTAGCGCGAGTCTATGCAACGATCGGCAGCTATGGCGTTTATCGCCCGCTGTCGATTACCAAAGTTGACCCTCCTGTTCCGGGCGAGCGTATTTTCCCGGAAGCGACCGTTCGTACCGTGGTGCACATGATGGAAAGCGTAGCGCTGCCCGGAGGCGGCGGCGTGAAGGCGGCGATTAAAGGCTATCGCATCGCCATCAAAACCGGTACGGCGAAAAAAGTAGGGCCGGATGGTCGCTACATCAACAAATACATTGCTTATACCGCAGGCGTTGCGCCTGCGAGTCAGCCGCGCTTCGCGCTGGTTGTTGTTATCAACGATCCGCAGGCGGGTAAATACTACGGTGGCGCCGTTTCCGCGCCGGTCTTCGGTGCCATCATGGGCGGCGTACTGCGCACCATGAACATCGAACCGGATGCGCTGGCAACGGGCGATAAAAGTGAATTTGTGAATAATCAAGGCGAGGCAACAGGTGGCAGATCGTAATTTGCGCGACCTTCTTGCTCCATGGGTGCCGGGTGCACCGGAGCGAGCACTGCGGGAGATGACGCTCGACAGCCGTGTGGCTGCATCGGGCGATCTCTTTGTCGCAGTATTGGGTCATCAGGCGGACGGGCGTCGGTATATCCCGCAGGCGATAGCGCAAGGTGTGGCTGCCATTATTGCAGAAGCAAAAGATGAAGCGACTGATGGTGAAATCCGTGAAATGCACGGCGTTCCGGTTATCTATCTCAGCCAGCTTAATGAGCGTTTATCTGCACTGGCGGGCCGTTTTTACCACGAGCCTTCTGAAAAAATGCGTCTGGTTGGCGTGACCGGGACCAACGGTAAAACGACCACTACTCAATTGCTGGCGCAGTGGAGCCAACTGCTGGGTGAAACCAGCGCGGTGATGGGAACCGTTGGCAATGGTCTGTTGGGCAAAGTGATCCCGACGGAAAATACCACCGGTTCAGCCGTTGATGTCCAGCATGTGCTGGCGGGGCTGGTTGCACAGGGCGCCACGGTTGGCGCGATGGAAGTCTCTTCCCACGGTCTGGTTCAGCATCGCGTCGCGGCGCTGAAGTTTGCCGCATCAGTGTTTACTAACTTAAGCCGTGACCATCTCGACTACCACGGTGACATGGAACATTACGAAGCCGCGAAATGGCTGCTGTACTCCACGCACCATTGCGGTCAGGCCATCGTCAATGCGGATGATGAGGTCGGTCGTCGCTGGCTGGCCAAACTTCCGGATGCGGTGGCTGTTTCGATGGAAGACCACATCAACCCGAACTGTCATGGTCGTTGGTTAAAAGCCGTTGAGGTGAAGTATCACGACAGCGGGGCAACGATTCGCTTTACCTCCTCCTGGGGGGAGGGCGAAATTGAAAGCCGCCTGATGGGCGCGTTTAACGTCAGCAATCTGCTGCTGGCGCTGGCAACGCTGCTGGCGCTGGGGTATCCGTTAGCTGATTTACTAAAAACAGCGACACAATTGCAACCGGTTTGCGGGCGTATGGAAGTGTTCAGCGCGCCCGGTAAAACCACCGTGGTGGTTGATTATGCCCATACGCCGGATGCGCTGGAAAAAGCGCTGCAGGCGGCGCGTCTGCACTGTACCGGCAAACTGTGGTGCGTCTTTGGCTGCGGTGGCGATCGTGACAAAGGCAAACGTCCGCTGATGGGCGCGATTGCCGAACAATTTGCTGATGTGGTCGTGGTGACCGATGACAACCCGCGTACCGAAGAGCCGCGCGCCATCATCAACGACATTCTGGCGGGGATGCTGGATGCCGGACAGGCGAAGGTGATGGAAGGTCGCGCCGAAGCAGTGACTAACGCCATCATGCAGGCGAAAGAAAACGACGTGGTGCTGGTGGCCGGGAAAGGGCACGAAGACTACCAGATCGTTGGTTCACAGCGTCTCGACTATTCTGACCGCGTCACGGCAGCGCGTCTGCTGGGGGTGATCGCATGATTAGCGTAACGCTCAGCCAACTGGCGGAAATCCTCTGTGGCGAACTAAAAGGGGGCGATCTGACCCTCGATGCAGTGACAACCGATACGCGTAAAGTGACGCCGGGCTGCCTGTTTGTGGCGCTGAAAGGCGAACGCTTTGATGCCCACGATTTTGCTGACAAGGCGAAAGACGGGGGAGCAGGCGCGCTGTTAGTCAGCCGTCCACTCAATATTGATTTACCGCAGGTTATTGTAAAAGACACCCGTCTGGCGTTCGGCGAACTGGCAGCGTGGGTTCGCGCCCAGGTTCCGGCGCGCGTGGTCGCGCTGACCGGCTCATCCGGCAAAACGTCTGTTAAAGAGATGACGGCATCCATTCTGAGCCAGTGTGGCAACACCCTATACACCGCGGGCAATCTGAACAACGACATCGGTGTACCGATGACGTTGCTGCGCTTAAACAACGATTACGACTATGCCGTGATTGAGCTCGGCGCCAATCATCAGGGCGAAATCGCCTGGACCGTTGGCCTGACGCGTCCGGAAGCGGCGCTGGTGAACAATCTTGCTGCCGCGCATCTGGAGGGTTTCGGCTCTCTGGCGGGCGTTGCGAAGGCTAAAGGTGAGATTTTTGGCGGTCTGTCAGCGAATGGCATCGCCATCATGAACGCTGATAACAACGACTGGCTGAACTGGCAGAGCATCATTGGCGATCGCAAAGTCTGGCGCTTCTCCCCGAATGCGGCCAACAGCGATTTTTCGGCGGCTAACGTTCACGTGACCTCGCACGGTACGGAGTTTTCGCTGCGCACGCCAACCGGAAGCATTGATGTTCTGCTGCCGTTGCCGGGTCGTCACAACATTGCCAACGCCCTGGCGGCGGCTGCGCTCTCTATGGCGGTAGGCGCGACGCCTGAGGCGATCAAAGCGGGCCTGAAGGATCTGCAAGCGGTACCGGGGCGTCTGTTCCCGATTCAACTGGCAGAAAATCAGCTGCTGCTGGACGACTCCTACAACGCTAACGTCGGCTCGATGACCGCAGCGGTACAGGTGCTGTCCGAAATGCCAGGCTACCGCGTGCTGGTGGTGGGCGATATGGCAGAGCTTGGCGCGGAAAGCGAAGCATGTCACGTACAGGTAGGTGTTGCTGCGAAAAACGCGGGCATCGACCGTGTACTGAGTACAGGGAAACTGAGTCAGGCAATTAGCGACGCCAGCGGCGTTGGCGAGCATTTTGCGGATAAAACCGCGCTGGTCGCGCATCTCAAGGCGCTGATTGCGGAACATCAGATCATGACGATTTTAGTGAAGGGTTCACGTAGTGCCGCCATGGAAGAGGTAGTACGCGCATTACAGGAGAATGGGACATGTTAGTTTGGCTGGCCGAGCATTTGGTCAAATATTATTCCGGCTTTAACGTCTTTTCCTATCTGACGTTTCGCGCCATCGTCAGCCTGCTGACCGCGCTGTTCATCTCTTTGTGGATGGGCCCGCGCATGATCGCCCGCCTGCAAAAAATGTCCTTTGGACAGGTCGTACGTAACGACGGCCCGGAATCACACTTTAGTAAACGCGGTACGCCGACCATGGGCGGGATCATGATCCTCACCGCGATTGTTATCTCCGTGCTCCTATGGGCATACCCGTCGAACCCGTACGTCTGGTGCGTGCTGGTGGTATTGGTCGGTTACGGGATTATTGGTTTTGTCGATGACTACCGCAAAGTGGTACGCAAAGACACTAAAGGTCTGATCGCGCGCTGGAAATATTTTTGGATGTCGGTGATTGCGCTGGGCGTAGCCTTTGCGCTGTACCTGGCGGGGAAAGATACCCCGGCGACCGAACTGGTCGTGCCATTCTTTAAAGACGTGATGCCGCAACTGGGACTGTTCTACGTCCTGCTGGCGTACTTCGTCATTGTGGGTACCGGTAACGCGGTCAATCTCACCGATGGTCTGGATGGCCTGGCGATTATGCCGACCGTGTTCGTGGCTGCGGGTTTTGCGCTGGTGGCATGGGCGACCGGGAACATGAACTTCGCTAACTATCTGCACATTCCGTATTTACGCCATGCCGGCGAACTGGTGATCGTCTGTACGGCGATTGTCGGCGCGGGGTTAGGCTTCCTGTGGTTTAACACCTATCCGGCGCAGGTCTTTATGGGCGACGTCGGATCGCTGGCGCTGGGCGGCGCGCTGGGCATTATTGCCGTGCTGCTGCGTCAGGAGTTCCTGCTGGTGATCATGGGCGGCGTATTCGTCGTAGAAACGCTGTCGGTCATTCTGCAGGTCGGTTCCTTTAAGCTGCGCGGACAGCGCATCTTCCGTATGGCGCCGATTCACCACCACTATGAACTGAAAGGCTGGCCGGAACCGCGCGTGATTGTGCGCTTCTGGATTATTTCGCTGATGCTGGTGCTGATTGGCCTGGCAACGCTGAAGGTACGTTAATCATGGCTGATTACCAGGGTAAAAAAGTCGTCATTATCGGTCTGGGTTTGACCGGGCTATCCTGCGTGGATTTCTTCCTGGCGCGTGGCGTGACGCCGCGCGTGATGGATACCCGCGCGACGCCGCCGGGCCTGGATAAATTACCGGAAGCGGTTGAGCGTCATGTTGGCAGCCTGAATGATGACTGGCTGCTGGACGCCGATCTCATCGTCGCCAGCCCTGGTATTGCCCTGGCGCACCCTTCACTGAGCACCGCCGCCGATGCGGGGATTGAAATTGTCGGTGACATCGAGCTGTTCTGTCGCGAAGCACAGGTGCCGATCGTCGCGATCACCGGCTCTAACGGTAAGAGCACGGTTACGACACTGGTTGGCGAAATGGCAAAAGCAGCAGGCGTTAACGTCGGCGTAGGCGGTAACATTGGCCTGCCAGCACTGATGTTATTGGACGCCGAGCGTGAGCTATATGTGCTTGAGCTATCCAGCTTTCAGCTTGAAACGACCTCCAGCTTACAGGCCGTAGCCGCCACCATTTTGAATGTCACCGAAGATCATATGGACAGGTATCCGTTTGGCTTGCAGCAGTATCGTGCGGCCAAACTGCGCGTTTATGAGAATGCGAAAGTCTGCGTGGTCAATGCGGATGATGCGCTGACCATGCCGGTTCGTGGCGCAGATGAGCGTTGTGTGAGCTTCGGTGTCAACATGGGGGACTATCACCTTAATCGTCAGCAGGGCGAAACCTGGCTGCGGGTGAAGGGTGAAAAAGTTCTCAACGTGAAAGAGATGACGCTTACCGGCCAGCATAACTATACCAACGCTCTGGCAGCGCTGGCGCTGGCTGATGCAGCGGGTCTGCCGCGGGCGTCAAGCCTGAAAGCGCTGACCACCTTTACCGGACTGGCGCATCGTTTCCAGTTGGTACTGAATCATAACGGTGTGCGTTGGATCAACGATTCAAAAGCGACCAACGTCGGCAGTACTGAAGCGGCGCTGAATGGCCTGCATGTTGACGGTACGCTGCACCTGCTGCTGGGCGGCGACGGGAAATCCGCTGACTTTATGCCGCTGCAACGTTACCTCACCGGCGACAACATCCGTCTGTACTGCTTTGGCCGTGATGGCGCGCAGCTTGCGGCACTGCGACCTGAGTTTGCCGAACAAACCGAAACCATGGAGCAGGCAATGCGTCTGCTCGCGCCGCGCGTGAAGCCGGGTGATATGGTGCTGCTGTCGCCAGCGTGTGCCAGCCTCGATCAGTTCAAGAACTTTGAGCAACGCGGTGACGTCTTTACGCGTCTGGCGAAGGAGTTGGGTTGATGCGTTTATCTCTCCCTCGCCTGAGAATGCCGCGCTTACCGGGACTGGGTGTCCTGGCGTGGATCTTCGCGGCACTCAAAGGCTGGGTGATGGCTTCGCGCGATAAAGACGCGGACAGCCTGATCATGTATGACCGCATGCTGCTGTGGCTGACCTTTGGTCTGGCGGCAATTGGTTTCATCATGGTGACATCGGCATCAATGCCGGTAGGACAACGTCTGGCGGGCGACCCCTTCCTGTTTGCTAAACGTGACGCGCTGTACATCTTCCTGGCGTTCTGTTTGGCGATGGTCACGCTGCGTCTGCCGATGGCGTTCTGGCAGAAGTACAGCACTACGATGCTCATCGCCTCGATCATCATGCTGCTGATCGTGTTGGTGGTGGGGAGCTCCGTTAACGGGGCATCGCGCTGGATTGCTCTGGGGCCGCTGCGTATTCAGCCTGCGGAATTTACCAAGCTGTCGCTGTTCTGTTATCTCGCCAACTACCTGGTACGCAAGGTGGATGAAGTGCGCAACAACCTGCGCGGCTTCCTGAAACCGATGGGCGTGATCCTGGTGCTGGCCGTATTACTGCTGGCGCAGCCTGACCTCGGTACGGTAGTGGTGCTGTTTGTCACCACGCTGGCGATGCTGTTTCTTGCCGGGGCTAAATTGTGGCAGTTCATTGCGATTATCGGCATGGGGATATCGGCGGTCGTGCTGCTGATCCTTGCCGAACCGTATCGTATTCGTCGCGTAACCTCTTTCTGGAATCCATGGGAAGATCCGTTCGGCAGCGGATACCAGTTGACGCAATCGCTAATGGCGTTTGGCCGTGGTGAGGTTTGGGGGCAAGGGTTAGGCAACTCAGTCCAAAAACTGGAGTATTTACCGGAAGCGCACACCGACTTCATCTTCGCCATCATTGGGGAAGAACTGGGTTATATCGGTGTGGTATTGGCACTTTTAATGGTATTCTTCGTCGCTTTTCGCGCGATGTCGATTGGCCGTAAAGCGCTGGAAATTGACCACCGTTTTTCAGGCTTTTTAGCCTGCTCCATCGGGATCTGGTTTAGCTTCCAGGCGTTAGTAAACGTCGGCGCGGCGGCAGGTATGCTGCCAACCAAAGGCCTGACGCTGCCGCTTATTAGTTATGGTGGTTCCAGTTTGTTGATAATGTCGACGGCCATCATGTTTTTGTTACGTATTGATTATGAAACGCGTCTGGAAAAAGCCCAGGCGTTTACACGAGGTGCACGATGAGTGGTCAACCGAAGCGGTTAATGGTGATGGCAGGCGGTACCGGCGGGCATGTGTTCCCGGGACTGGCGGTCGCGCACCATTTAATGGCCCAGGGCTGGCAGGTTCGTTGGCTGGGCACCGCCGATCGTATGGAAGCGGACTTAGTGCCGAAGCATGGCATTGAAATTGACTTTATTCGCATCTCCGGTCTGCGTGGCAAAGGCGTTAACGCACTGCTTGCCGCACCCGTGCGTATTTTTAACGCCTGGCGTCAGGCGCGCGCCATCATGAAGCAATTCAAGCCTGATGTGGTGCTCGGTATGGGCGGCTACGTGTCAGGTCCTGGCGGCTTGGCCGCATGGTCATTAGGTATTCCGGTCGTACTGCATGAGCAGAACGGCATTGCGGGATTAACCAATAAATGGCTGGCAAAGATTGCAACGAAGGTTATGCAGGCTTTCCCCGGCGCTTTCCCGAATGCGGAAGTGGTCGGGAACCCGGTACGCACGGACGTGCTGGCGCTGCCATTACCCGAAGCGCGTCTGGCTGGACGTGAAGGCCCGGTTCGTGTGCTGGTGGTCGGTGGTTCTCAGGGCGCGCGCGTTCTCAACCAGACGATGCCGCAGGTTGCCGCAAAGCTTGGCGAGGCGGTGACTATCTGGCACCAGAGCGGTAAAGGTGCGCAACAAACCGTTGAACACGCTTATGCCGAGGTCGGACAACCGCAGCACAAGGTCACTGAGTTTATTGATGATATGGCCGCCGCTTATGCATGGGCGGATGTTGTAGTGTGCCGTTCCGGCGCGCTGACGGTGAGTGAGATTGCCGCTGCAGGCTTACCTGCGCTGTTTGTGCCGTTCCAGCACAAAGACAGACAGCAGTACTGGAATGCGTTGCCGCTGGAAAAAGCGGGCGCCGCCAAAATTTTAGAGCAACCACAGTTTACTGTGGATGCCGTCGCCAGCACCCTTGCCGGGTGGTCGCGAGAAACTTTATTAACCATGGCAGAACGTGCGCGCGCCGCATCCATACCGGATGCCACCGAACGCGTTGCAAATGAAGTGAGCCGGGCTGCCCGGGCGTAATTGTGGTGATGCCTTTTGCATCGCATGAACTAAGAAGTTAATGGCTAAAGAATGAATACACAACAACTGGCAAAACTGCGTTCCATCGTGCCCGAAATGCGTCGCGTTCGGCACATTCACTTTGTCGGCATCGGTGGTGCTGGTATGGGCGGTATTGCCGAAGTTTTGGCCAATGAAGGTTATCAGATCAGCGGTTCTGACTTAGCGCCAAATCCGGTGACGCAGCAGTTGACGAATCTCGGTGCCACGATTTTCTTCAACCATCGTCCGGAAAACGTACGCGATGCGAGCGTGGTAGTGGTCTCCAGCGCCATTTCTGCGGATAACCCAGAAATTGTTGCGGCGCATGAAGCGCGCATTCCGGTGATCCGTCGTGCTGAAATGCTGGCGGAGTTAATGCGTTTTCGTCACGGCATCGCCATTGCCGGGACGCATGGTAAAACCACGACCACGGCGATGGTCTCCAGTATTTACGCGGAAGCGGGGCTGGATCCGACCTTTGTTAACGGTGGTCTGGTGAAGGCCGCAGGCGTTCATGCACGTCTGGGTCATAGCCGTTATTTGATTGCCGAAGCGGACGAGAGCGATGCGTCGTTCCTGCATTTGCAGCCGATGGTGGCGATTGTCACCAATATCGAAGCCGACCATATGGATACCTACCATGGCGACTTCGAAAATTTAAAGCAGACGTTTATTAATTTCCTGCATAACTTGCCGTTTTATGGTCGTGCGGTGATGTGCGTTGACGATCCGGTGATCCGCGAACTGCTACCGCGAGTTGGCCGTCAAACCACAACCTATGGTTTCAGTGATGATGCCGATGTGCGCGTTGAAGATTACCAGCAGATCGGCCCGCAGGGACACTTCACCCTGGTGCGTCAGGGGATGGCCGAACTACGCGTAACGTTGAACGCGCCGGGCCGTCACAATGCGCTGAACGCCGCGGCTGCGGTGGCGGTCGCAACGGAAGAAGGTATTGAAGACGACGCGATCCTGCGCGCGCTGGAAAGTTTCCAGGGTACCGGACGCCGTTTTGACTTCCTCGGCGAATTCCCGCTGGAGCCGGTTAACGGTAAAGCCGGGACCGCGATGCTGGTTGATGATTACGGCCATCACCCAACGGAAGTGGATGCCACGATTAAAGCCGCGCGCGCGGGCTGGCCGGACAAAAATCTGGTGATGCTGTTCCAGCCGCATCGGTATACGCGTACGCGCGATTTGTACGATGACTTTGCCAACGTGCTGACTCAGGTTGATGCGCTGTTGATGCTGGATGTATACGCCGCGGGCGAAGCCGCCATTCCAGGCGCTGACAGCCGCTCGCTGTGCCGTACTATTCGTGGTCGCGGTAAGATCGATCCTATTCTGGTATCCGATCCGGCCCAGGTGGCAGAAATGTTGGCACCGGTATTAACCGGCAATGATCTGATTTTGGTGCAAGGCGCTGGAAATATCGGCAAAATTGCGCGTTCCTTAGCTGAAATCAAACTGAAGCCGCAAAATCCGGAGGAAGAACAACATGGCTGATAAAATCGCGGTCCTGTTAGGGGGCACCTCCGCAGAACGAGAAGTGTCGCTGAACTCTGGCGCGGCTGTGCTCGCCGGGTTGCGTGAAGGCGGCGTGGATGCCCATCCGGTTGACCCTAAAGAGGTTGATGTCACTCTTCTGAAATCAATGGGTTTTCAGAAGGTGTTTATTGCGCTGCACGGCCGTGGCGGTGAAGATGGCACGTTGCAGGGCATGCTGGAGCAAATTGGCCTGCCTTATACCGGCAGCGGCGTCATGGCTTCCGCGATTTCGATGGACAAACTGCGCAGCAAGCTGCTGTGGCAGGGCGCAGGTTTACCCGTCGCGCCATGGGTTGCGTTGACCCGCGCTGAGTTCGAAAAAGGTCTTAGCGATGAGATAGTTGCAAAAATTTCTGCGTTAGGTTTGCCGCTGATTGTGAAGCCAAGCCGTGAAGGTTCCAGCGTAGGGATGTCAAAAGTTGAAGAAGAAAATGCTTTGCAGGGTGCATTAGCATTGGCTTTTCAGCATGATGAAGAAGTACTGATTGAAAAATGGCTCAGTGGCCCGGAATTTACCGTTGCGATACTCGGCGAAGAAATTTTACCGTCAATACGTATCCAATCCGCGGGAACCTTCTATGATTATGAGGCGAAGTATCTCTCTGATGAGACACAATATTTCTGCCCTGCAGGTCTGGAAGTCGAGCAAGAGGCCCAATTACAGGATTTAGTCCTGAAAGCGTGGACCGCCTTAGGCTGTAAAGGTTGGGGGCGCATTGACGTCATGCTGGACAGCGATGGCCAGTTTTATCTGCTGGAAGCCAATACCTCTCCGGGTATGACCAGCCACAGCCTGGTGCCGATGGCGGCGCGTCAGGCGGGTCTGAGCTTCTCGCAGTTGGTGGTAAGAATTCTGGAGTTGGCGGACTGATATGTCGCAGGCTGCACTGAACACGCGAAACGGTGATGAAGAAGACGTAAATTCCTCACGCCGCAATAATGGAACGCGTCTTGCAGGAATACTGTTCCTGCTGACAGTGCTGTGCACCGTGTTTGTCAGCGGCTGGGTCGTGTTGGGATGGATGGAAGATGCGCAGCGTTTGCCGTTGTCAAAACTGGTGTTAACCGGCGAACGGCATTACACGCGCAATGATGATATCCGTCAGTCCATTCTGGCGCTGGGCGCGCCGGGAACCTTTATGACCCAGGATGTGAACATCATCCAGAGTCAGATTGAACGCCTCCCGTGGATTAAACAGGCGAGCGTCAGAAAGCAATGGCCTGATGAATTGAAGATTCATCTGGTTGAATATGTGCCAATTGCGCGTTGGAATGACCAGCACATGGTGGATGCTGAAGGCAATACGTTCAGCGTCCCATCCGGTCGGGCCAATAAGCAGGTATTACCCATGTTGTATGGACCGGAAGGCAGCGCAAGTGAAGTGCTGCAAGGGTTCCGCGATATGGGGCAGGTGCTGGCTAAGGATAGATTCACCCTGAAGGAAGCGGCGATGACCGCGCGTCGTTCCTGGCAGTTGACGCTAAATAACGATATTAAGCTCAATCTGGGCAGGGGCGATACGATAAAACGTTTGGCTCGCTTTGTGGAACTCTACCCGGTTTTACAGCAGCAGGCGCAAACCGATGGCAAACGGATTAGCTACGTTGATTTGCGTTATGACTCAGGAGCGGCAGTAGGCTGGGTTCCCTTGCCTCCTGAGGAATCTAATCAGCAACAGAATCAGGCACAGGCAGAACAACAATGATCAAGGCGACGGACAGAAAACTGGTAGTTGGACTGGAGATTGGCACCGCGAAGGTAGCCGCTTTAGTAGGGGAAGTTCTGCCCGACGGTATGGTCAATATCATTGGCGTGGGCAGTTGCCCATCGCGAGGTATGGATAAAGGCGGGGTGAATGACCTTGAGTCAGTGGTGAAATGCGTACAGCGCGCCATTGACCAGGCTGAGCTGATGGCAGATTGCCAGATATCCTCGGTGTATCTGGCGCTTTCCGGCAAACACATTAGCTGTCAGAATGAAATTGGTATGGTGCCCATTTCCGAAGAGGAAGTGACGCAGGAAGATGTGGAAAACGTCGTACATACGGCAAAATCCGTACGCGTGCGCGATGAACATCGTGTTCTGCACGTTATTCCGCAGGAATACGCCATTGACTACCAGGAAGGTATCAAAAATCCGGTAGGTCTTTCCGGCGTACGTATGCAGGCAAAAGTGCATCTTATTACCTGCCACAACGACATGGCGAAGAATATTGTCAAAGCTGTTGAACGTTGTGGTCTGAAAGTTGACCAACTGATTTTCGCCGGACTGGCAGCCAGTTATTCCGTGTTGACGGAAGATGAACGTGAACTGGGTGTCTGCGTGGTAGATATTGGTGGTGGTACAATGGATATCGCCGTTTATACTGGCGGGGCGTTGCGCCATACCAAAGTGATCCCTTATGCAGGGAATGTGGTGACCAGCGATATCGCGTATGCCTTTGGTACGCCGCCGAGCGATGCTGAAGCCATCAAAGTACGTCATGGCTGCGCGCTGGGCTCCATCGTCGGTAAAGACGAGAGCGTTGAGGTGCCAAGCGTGGGCGGTCGTCCGCCGCGTAGCCTGCAGCGTCAGACTTTGGCAGAGGTCATTGAGCCGCGTTATACCGAGCTGCTCAACCTAGTCAACGAAGAAATTTTGCAATTACAAGAACAGCTTCGCCAGCAGGGGGTGAAACATCATCTGGCGGCGGGGATTGTGTTAACGGGTGGCGCAGCGCAAATTGAAGGTCTTGCAGCCTGCGCACAGCGCGTGTTCCATACGCAAGTCCGTATTGGCGCACCGCTGAATATTACCGGTCTGACGGATTATGCCCAGGAGCCGTATTATTCAACGGCGGTGGGGCTGCTTCACTACGGGAAAGAGTCCCATTTGAGTGGTGAGGCTGAAGTTGAAAAACGCGTAACGGCGTCAGTTGGCTCGTGGATTAAACGACTCAATAGCTGGCTGAGAAAAGAGTTTTAATTTTTAAAGAGACCGACGCACATTAAAGGTCTCAGGCGACAGGCACAACGGAGAGAGAAACTATGTTTGAACCTATGGAACTAACCAATGACGCGGTGATTAAAGTCATCGGCGTCGGCGGCGGCGGCGGTAATGCCGTTGAACACATGGTGCGCGAGCGCATCGAAGGTGTTGAATTCTTTGCGGTGAATACCGACGCTCAGGCGTTGCGTAAAACGGCGGTTGGACAGACCATTCAGATTGGTAGCGGCATCACCAAAGGTCTGGGCGCGGGTGCAAACCCGGAAGTCGGTCGTAATGCGGCAGACGAAGATCGTGAAGCTCTGCGTGCAGCGCTTGACGGTGCAGACATGGTGTTTATCGCAGCAGGAATGGGCGGCGGTACCGGAACCGGTGCTGCGCCAGTGGTTGCTGAAGTGGCAAAAGATTTAGGTATCCTGACCGTTGCTGTCGTGACTAAGCCTTTCAACTTTGAAGGCAAGAAGCGTATGGCATTCGCGGAGCAGGGTATCACCGAACTGTCCAAACACGTGGACTCTCTGATCACTATCCCGAACGACAAACTGCTGAAAGTGCTGGGTCGTGGTATCTCCCTGCTTGACGCTTTCGGCGCGGCGAACGACGTACTGAAAGGCGCGGTGCAGGGTATCGCTGAACTGATCACTCGTCCGGGCCTGATGAACGTCGACTTTGCAGACGTGCGCACCGTGATGTCCGAAATGGGCTACGCGATGATGGGCTCCGGCGTGGCAAGCGGTGAAGACCGTGCGGAAGAAGCGGCTGAAATGGCTATCTCTTCCCCGCTGCTGGAAGATATCGATCTGTCTGGCGCGCGCGGCGTGCTGGTCAACATTACTGCGGGCTTCGACCTGCGTCTGGATGAATTCGAAACCGTCGGTAACACCATCCGTGCCTTTGCATCGGATAACGCGACCGTGGTTATCGGTACCTCTCTGGACCCGGATATGAACGACGAACTGCGCGTGACCGTTGTTGCGACTGGAATTGGTATGGACAAGCGTCCTGAAATCACTCTGGTAACCAACAAGCAGGTCCAGCAGCCGGTAATGGATCGTTACCAGCAGCACGGTATGGCGCCGTTGACGCAAGAGCAAAAACCGGTTGCGAAAGTGGTAAACGACAATACGCCGCAAACCACCAAAGAGCCGGATTATCTGGATATCCCTGCGTTCCTGCGTAAGCAAGCTGATTAAGAATTAGCTGGAATTTGGGAATTGTGGCTCTTTGTGCTAAACTGGCCCACCGAATGTATAGTACACTTCGGTTGGATAGGTAATTTGGCGAGATTATACGATGATCAAACAAAGGACTCTTAAACGTATCGTTCAGGCGACTGGCGTCGGTTTGCATACCGGCAAAAAAGTCACCCTGACATTACGCCCTGCGCCGGCCAACACCGGGGTCATCTATCGTCGCACCGACTTGAATCCTCCGGTAGATTTCCCGGCCGATGCCAAATCTGTGCGTGATACCATGCTCTGTACGTGTCTGGTCAACGAGCATGATGTACGGATTTCAACCGTTGAGCACCTTAACGCTGCTCTGGCGGGCTTAGGTATCGATAACATCGTTATTGAAGTTAACGCCCCGGAAATCCCGATTATGGATGGCAGTGCCGCTCCGTTCGTTTATCTGCTGCTTGATGCGGGTATTGAAGAACTGAGCAGCGCCAAAAAATTTGTTCGCATCAAAGAGACCGTTCGTGTCGAAGATGGCGATAAGTGGGCTGAGTTTAAGCCGTATAATGGTTTTACGTTGGATTTCACCATCGACTTTAACCATCCGGCAATCGACTCCAGCACGCAGCGCTACGCGATGAACTTCTCTGCGGATGCGTTCATGCGCCAGATCAGCCGCGCGCGTACTTTCGGCTTCATGCGTGATATCGAATATCTGCAGTCCCGCGGCCTGTGCCTGGGCGGCAGCTTCGATTGTGCCATCGTTGTTGACGATTATCGCGTATTGAACGAAGACGGCCTGCGTTTTGAAGACGAATTCGTTCGTCACAAAATGCTCGACGCGATTGGTGACTTGTTCATGTGTGGTCACAACATTATTGGTGCATTCACCGCGTATAAATCCGGTCATGCATTGAATAACAAATTGTTGCAGGCGGTCCTGGCGAAACAGGAAGCCTGGGAATATGTGACCTTCCAGGACGATGCAGAACTGCCGCTGGCGTTCAAAGCACCTTCGACCGTACTGGCATAACGACATACGCTGTCGCATAAATTCGACTGGTTAATCTGGCACTCTCTCCGGCCAGGTGAACCAGTCGTTTTTTTATTTTCCGATTGCAAACCACCTTCCCTGAAGCGACTTTCTCCCCACCGGCAGAGTAAAATAGCGTTCGATCGCTGCTTTCTTAAGCATATTTACCCGCGACTTGCGTCATTACTGCTGTGGTGCGAACGCATTAATGGTAATATTTGTGCGCAAAAAATGGTTTTGCATATGTAACCCCAAACGCAGGGTATATCAGGTGGCAATAACGTGAGTGGAATACTGACGCGCTGGCGACAGTTAGGCAGACGGTACTTCTGGCCGCATCTCCTGTTGGGGATGGTCGCGGCTAGTTTTGGCCTGCCCGCGCTCGGTAATGCTGCTGAACCTAATACCCCCGCGAAGGCGACCGCCAGCAATCACGATCAAGGCGCTAAAGTTAACTTTAACCAGCTTGCTTTGCTGGAAGCGACCAATCGCCGCCCGAATTTTACCGTCGACTACTGGCATCAGCATGCTATTCGTACGGTTATTCGCCATCTTTCTTTTGCTATGGCTCCTCAGGCGCTGCCCGTTGCCGAAGAGCCGTTGCCAATCCAGGCGCACCATCTTGCGTTATTGAATACGCTCAGCGCGATGCTGACGCAAGAAGGCAGACCGCCAGCGACCGTGAGTCGCGTGACATACTCTCATTTTACCTCTCAGGCCGCGTTTAGCGTTCCGGTCTGGATCAGCCAGCTGCAGGGTATCCGCGCTGGCCCTCAACGCCTCAGCTAAAAAAGAACCTTCCAACTTATAATTTTTGACTCCGCATCGCGGGGCGTTTGAGATTTTATTATGCTAATCAAATTATTAACAAAAGTATTCGGTAGCCGTAACGAACGTACGCTGCGTCGTATGCGTAAAGTGGTCAATGTCATCAACGCCATGGAACCGGAGATGGAAAAACTCTCCGATGATGAGCTGAAAGCAAAGACTGCGGAATTCCGCGCCCGTCTGGAAAAAGGCGCCAGCGTTGAGAGCCTGATCCCGGAAGCGTTCGCGGTGGTTCGCGAAGCGAGTAAGCGTGTGTTCGGCATGCGCCACTTCGACGTTCAGCTGCTGGGCGGTATGGTGCTTAACGATCGCTGCATCGCGGAAATGCGTACCGGTGAAGGTAAAACCCTGACCGCAACGCTGCCGGCGTACCTGAACGCGTTAAGCGGGAAAGGCGTACACGTGGTTACCGTGAACGACTACCTGGCCCAGCGTGACGCCGAAAATAACCGCCCGCTGTTTGAATTCCTCGGCATGACTGTCGGTATCAACATGTCTGGCCTGCCAGCGCCAGCTAAGCGTGAAGCTTATAATGCCGATATTACCTACGGCACCAACAACGAATACGGCTTTGACTACCTGCGTGACAACATGGCGTTTAGCCCGGAAGAGCGTGTTCAGCGTAAACTGCACTATGCGCTGGTCGATGAAGTCGACTCCATCTTGATCGATGAAGCGCGTACGCCGCTGATCATTTCCGGTCCGGCTGAAGACAGCTCGGAAATGTATAAAAAAGTGAACAAAATCATTCCGCACCTGATCCGTCAGGAGAAGGAAGATTCCGACACTTTCCAGGGTGAAGGCCACTTCTCCGTTGATGAGAAAGCGCGCCAGGTTAACCTGACCGAACGTGGTCTGGTGCTGATTGAAGAACTGCTGGTGAACGAAGGCATTATGGATGAGGGCGAGTCGCTGTACTCTCCGGGCAACATTATGCTGATGCACCACGTGACTGCCGCACTGCGCGCGCACGTGCTGTTTACCCGTGACGTCGACTACATCGTGAAAGATGGCGAAGTTATCATCGTCGACGAACACACTGGTCGTACGATGCAGGGGCGTCGCTGGTCCGATGGCCTGCACCAGGCTGTTGAAGCGAAAGAAGGCGTGGAGATCCAGAACGAAAACCAGACGCTGGCATCCATTACCTTCCAGAACTACTTCCGTTTGTACGAAAAACTGGCCGGTATGACCGGTACTGCAGACACTGAAGCGTTTGAATTCAGCTCCATCTACAAACTGGATACCGTGGTCGTTCCGACCAACCGTCCGATGATCCGTAAGGATTTACCGGATCTGGTGTACATGACCGAAGCGGAAAAAATTCAGGCGATTATTGAAGATATTAAAGAGCGTACCGCAAATGGCCAGCCGGTGCTGGTGGGTACTATCTCCATTGAAAAATCGGAAGTGGTCTCTAACGAGCTGACCAAAGCAGGCATTAAGCACAACGTGCTGAACGCCAAGTTCCACGCCAGCGAAGCGGATATCGTCGCCCAGGCGGGTTATCCGTCAGCCGTCACTATTGCGACAAACATGGCGGGTCGTGGTACCGATATCGTGCTGGGTGGTAGCTGGCAGGCGGAAGTTGCCGAGCTGCAAGACCCAACTCCGGAACAGATCGCCCAGATCAAAGCTGATTGGCAGGTTCGTCATGACGCGGTGTTAGCGGCCGGCGGTTTACATATTATCGGTACTGAGCGTCATGAATCTCGTCGTATCGATAACCAGCTGCGTGGTCGTTCCGGTCGTCAGGGTGATGCGGGTTCGTCTCGTTTCTATCTGTCGATGGAAGATGCGCTGATGCGTATTTTTGCCTCTGACCGCGTGTCCGGCATGATGCGTAAACTGGGTATGAAGCCGGGTGAAGCGATTGAACACCCATGGGTGACGAAAGCGATTGCAAACGCGCAGCGTAAAGTGGAAAGCCGCAACTTCGATATTCGTAAGCAACTGCTGGAATATGATGACGTTGCTAACGATCAGCGCCGCGCAATCTACACCCAGCGTAACGAACTGCTGGATGTCTCTGACGTTAGCGAAACCATTAACAGCATCCGCGAAGACGTCTTCAAAGCGACGATTGATGCCTATATTCCGCCGCAGTCTCTGGAAGAGATGTGGGATATTCCGGGTCTGCAGGAGCGCCTGAAAAACGACTTTGATCTGGATATGCCGATTTCAGAGTGGCTGGATAAAGAACCTGAGCTGCACGAAGAAACGCTGCGCGAACGTATTCTGGCAAATGCGGTAGAAGTTTATCAGCGTAAAGAAGAAGTTGTGGGCGCAGAGATGATGCGTCACTTCGAAAAAGGCGTGATGCTGCAAACGCTCGACTCGCTGTGGAAAGAGCACCTGGCGGCGATGGATTACCTGCGTCAGGGTATCCACCTGCGTGGTTACGCGCAAAAAGATCCGAAGCAGGAATACAAGCGTGAATCCTTCTCTATGTTTGCATCAATGCTGGAATCACTGAAGTATGAAGTGATCAGCACCCTGAGCAAAGTTCAGGTACGTATGCCTGAAGAAGTCGAAGCGATGGAGCAGCAGCGTCGTGAAGAAGCTGAGCGTTTAGCGCAGATGCAGCAGTTGAGCCATAAAGGCGACGATGCCGCCGCGGCAGAAGAGATGGCAGCACAAACCGGCGAGCGTAAAGTGGGTCGTAACGATCCGTGCCCTTGCGGTTCCGGCAAAAAATACAAACAGTGCCATGGCCGTCTGAGCTAAGAAAATAACTTATTGAAAAGGCGCAGACTTCTGCGCCTTTTTTATGGACGATGAAAATGAAAAAATTGCAGATCGCCGTCGGGATTATTCGTAACCAGCACAATGAAATTTTTATCACCCAGCGTGCGGCGGATGCCCATATGGCAAATAAGCTGGAATTCCCCGGCGGGAAAATTGAAGCGGGTGAAACGCCAGAGCAGGCGCTGATTCGCGAACTACAGGAAGAAGTTGGGATCACACCGACTCAGAATTCACTGTTCGAAAAGCTGGAGTATCAGTTTCCGGACCGGCACATTACGCTGTGGTTCTGGCTGGTGGAAAGCTGGGAAGGCGAACCGTGGGGAAAAGAGGGGCAACCGGCGCAGTGGATTGCGCAAGATGCTCTGAATGTGGAGGACTTCCCGCCCGCGAATGCCCCGGTAATTGAAAAGCTGATTGCGGGCTAAGGGTGTTCGTAGGCCTGATAAGCGCAGCGCCATCAGGCAAAACAACATACAACGCCGGATGCGGCGTTGCTTTATCCCGTTTTAGCAGAATTATTTCTGCTCTTCACTCCAGTCGTCGCTTTCCGACAGATCGCCAGAGCTGGGGATACGTTTCTCTTCTGCGGCCCACTCACCCAGATCGATTAACTGGCAGCGTTTGCTGCAGAATGGGCGAAACGGACTGACTTCAGCCCACACCACGGGTTTACCGCAGGTTGGGCAGTTGACGATGGTTTGTTCAGACATGTTGACTCCTTAACAGCACGCCAGATCAAAATCGAGACGCTCAGGCACCTGGCCATTCTCGCTATCCAGCGGCATAAAACGAATGGCAAAACGGCTCTTATGACCAGAAATTTGCGGATAAAGCTGCGAATCCAGCGGCAGCTGCAAGCGCAGCAAATCGGCATCTTCGCCGTTGTCCTGGTAAAAACCATTCAGGCTGGTTTGTTTACGAAACGGCGCCGAGTTACGAATTAAATCCAGCACCAGCGACAACGCCTGGTTGAGTGGATTCAGGCTGGCAAGCCAGGTTTCAACCTGCGCGTCGCGTTGCGGCTGTGGTAAATGTAACCAGATATGCAGGGTGGGGAGATCGAAACTGCAGCATCCGCCAGGAATGCTTAAACGCTGACGCACGAGGCCAATCAGGCGATCTTCACGCAGCGTTTGTCCAATGCGTGGGGCCGAAATCAGAATGCTGCCCGCGCTTTTTAACTGTTGGCGCAATGCGTCGATTCTGCTTTGATCGACGCCGGGAACTTCAACCCAGGCCTGGAGTTTACGCTGTTGTCGTTCAAGTTCTTTCAGGAGTTCGGTGCGAACTTCACCGCGTTCAAAGACATCCAGTAAATCGCCGATATTACGGAAAAAATGCAGTGCGCCTGCATGGTCTGCAATAGGTAAATTAACGGAGAGCTGTTGGATCAAAAACTCTATGCGCAGCCATGTACGCATCTTCTCATTGAGAGGGTGTTCAAAAAGGACCTGGGTGTGCATTACGGTTTTTCCTGTGAGACAAACTGCAACGCGCATTGCAAATAGAGCGCGTGCAGGCGGGCGACATCCGAGGCGATGGCTTCCGGTGCGCCATTATTATCAATAACATCGTCTGCCACGGCCAGACGCGCTTCACGCGTAGCCTGGGCAGCAAGAATTTTTTCAACATGCTCGCGCGTCACATCATCACGCTGCATGGTTCGTCTGAGCTGGGTCTCGGGGGTGACATCCACCACCAGCACGCGGTTGGCTTTTTTATACAGCGAATTCTCTACCAGCAACGGGACAACCCATAACAGATAGGGCGAGGTCGCTTGATCAAACTGACGCTGTGTTTCCTGCTGAATAAGCGGATGGAGCAGCGCATTTAGCCAGCTTTTTTCCTCAGGATTGGAAAAAATACGTTCGCGTAAAATGCGTCGCTGTAGCGACCCGTCCGCGGCTATCACGTCGGAACCAAAATGTTCTTCAATCGCCATGAGGGCAGGCGTACCTGGTTCAACCACTTGACGCGCAATGATATCTGCATCAATCACGTTTATTCCGAGGTCAGCGAACGCATTTGCAACGGTGCTTTTACCACTGCCAATGCCGCCGGTTAAGGCTACTGTATACCTCATAGATGCAGATCCTGGAGTTTAAGTTTGATTATCAAACAGTTAAAAGTTAAGCACGCGAAGGCGAGGCTGCTGCAGGATTAACCTACTATTCGCCAGGTAAATTTATGGGATTGTAGCGTAAAAAAAGAGAATTTCGCAGTCTTGCGCGGCATTGATTAGTGCGTATGATAGCGTCACTGGAGTTGTGAGTTTCGATTTTTCGCCATTAACCCCAGGAATCCGCACATGCGTATCGAAGAAGATCTGAAGTTAGGTTTCAAAGACGTTCTTATCCGCCCTAAGCGTTCTACTCTCAAAAGCCGTTCCGATGTTGAGCTGGAACGTCAATTTACCTTTAAGCATTCAGGTCAGACCTGGTCCGGCGTACCAATTATCGCTGCGAACATGGACACTGTCGGGACGTTTGCCATGGCAAAGGCGCTGGCATCCTTCGACATCCTGACCGCTGTGCACAAACACTATTCTGTTGAAGACTGGTCTGCCTTTATCGCGGATAGCTCTGCCGATATCCTCCAGCATGTGATGGTTTCCACCGGCACGTCTGACGCAGATTTCGAAAAAACCAAACAGATTCTGGCGCTCAACCCGGCGCTGAACTTTATCTGCATTGATGTGGCAAATGGCTACTCTGAGCATTTTGTTCAGTTTGTGTCAAAAGCGCGTGAAGCATGGCCGACGAAAACGATCTGTGCGGGTAATGTGGTTACCGGCGAAATGTGTGAAGAGCTGATACTTTCCGGTGCGGACATTGTCAAAGTCGGTATTGGGCCTGGTTCTGTATGCACTACGCGTGTAAAAACCGGCGTTGGCTATCCGCAGCTCTCTGCAGTGATTGAATGTGCCGACGCAGCGCACGGTCTGGGCGGTATGATTGTCAGCGACGGTGGCTGCACAATGCCGGGCGACGTGGCAAAAGCATTCGGCGGCGGCGCGGACTTCGTTATGCTCGGCGGCATGCTGGCCGGTCATGAAGAAAGTGGCGGCAAAATTGTTGAAGAGAACGGTGAGAAATTCATGCTGTTCTACGGTATGAGCTCTGAATCTGCCATGACGCGTCACGTAGGTGGTGTTGCACAGTACCGCGCTGCAGAAGGTAAAACCGTTAAGCTGCCGCTGCGTGGTCCGGTTGATAATACCGCTCGCGATATCCTCGGTGGCCTGCGTTCAGCTTGTACTTATGTAGGCGCCTCCCGTCTGAAAGAGCTAACCAAACGTACAACGTTTATTCGTGTACAGGAACAAGAAAACCGCGTTTTCAATAGCCTGTAACATGATGAAGCTGGCGTGTGGTAATGCGCCAGCTTTATCCCACGCCGCTCATTGCATCTCCCAAATGGAAAATCGGTAAATACATCGCGACAACCAGCGTACCGATGATCAAACCCGTAATGACCAGTAACGCGGGCTCAAGTAGCGCAGCCAGATTTTCCGCCTGAGACAGCGTTTTCTCCCCGTGATGGTGGGCGAGATTACGCAGCATTGCATCCAGCGAGCCGGATGCTTCCCCCGTTCTTACCAGCTGTATACATAATGGACTGAATTCGCCGCAATTTTTCAGCGCCAACCAGACAGGTTTCCCGGCGCTGATATCGTGATGAACCTGCGCTAAACGTTGAGACCAGAAAGGGCTGGCAAGCGTTTCACTAACGCTCTCAAGACCCTGTAAAAAGGGAATGCCAGCGTTTTGTGTTAACGCCAGAACGGTAAAGATCTGCGTGAGTTTTTGCCCTCTGACCATTGCTCCTGTCACCGGGAGCCCAAGCAACCATTTCTGACTCAGAATGCGCCAATACGGTTTCTGTTTGATCACGTGATATGTCATAACCGAGAGCATCGTGAATGCTACCGCCAGCCACGACCATTGGCTGCTGTAGTGGGCGATGGCAATCATCCCCCGAGTGAGCGCTGGTAGTGGGGTGTTAAACGTTTGGTAGATGGCGGCAAACTCAGGGAGCACAAACTGCAGCATCGCAAATACCACTATTACCGCCATCGTGATGATGATAATCGGATAGCGCAGGGCTTTTTTAACTTTATCAGCGAGTTGCTGCTGGTTTTTTTGCTGTCTGGCGAGTTCAAAACAGCAATCATCCAGCTTACCTGTAAGCTCTCCGGTACGGATCATCGCCTGATAAAGTGGCGGAAAAATGTGTTGCCATGTTGCGAGTGAGGTGGAGAGGGAAACGCCCTGCTCCATATCGTGAGCCAGCGTGCGCAGGAGCGCCTGCCACTGGCTGCTGGGATGCTGTTCAGCCAGCAGGGTTAGCGCTGCCGAGAGTGTTAGCCCTGCTTTCAGTAAGGTTGCCAACTGATGTATGGTTTCGGCGCTTCTTTCACTGCTCCAGTGAGAGTTTTTGACACGGATACGTTTAATACGTAACGGCGTGATATGCCGCTGCTCCAGCGCTTGTATCAGCGAGAGTCGGGTATCAGCCCATAATACTCCTTCCGACGGCTCACCTTCGTTGTTAATGCCTTGCCAGCGCCAAAGCTGTTTAGCTGACATGCGGCATGCCCAGTACGCGAATAAGTTCTTCATATGTCGTTAAGCCTTGTTCGACAGCCTGACAGCCATTCTCGAAAAGCGTACGCCCAGATAGCTGAGCATCTGACTCGACCCCGTCTGCGGATGTGCCACTGGCGATGCTCTGGCGTAATGCAGGTGTCACCGGGAGCACTTCAAACAATGCGGTACGACCATAAAAGCCGTGATAACAATGTTCGCAACCAGGCGCATGCCAACGTGGCAGTGGCATGCGCCAGATTGCTTGGGGGAGCGTAATGGATGTCTCCAGGCGTTGTCGGCAATGGGGGCATAGCTTTCTGACCAGGCGCTGGGCAATGACGAGCGTCAGCGCGGAGGCGATCATCCAGCGCGCAACCCCCATTTGCTGCAGGCGTACCAGCGTTTCATTGGTGGAATTAGTATGCAGTGTTGACAGAACCAGATGACCGGTTTGTGCCGCCTTAAGCGCTATTTCAGCCGTTTCGCCATCGCGGATTTCGCCGACCATAATGATGTCGGGATCCTGGCGCAGCAGAGCGCGCAATACGCCCTGAAAAGTAAGACCTGCGCGTGGGTGAATTTGTGTCTGGTTAAGGCCTGCGATGGGGATCTCTACCGGATCCTCTACGCTACAAAGATTCACCTCTGATGTATTTCGGGTTTGTAGCGCGCTGTACAGGGTGACCGTTTTACCACTCCCGGTAGGCCCGGTAACCAGAATCAGCCCTTGAGGCTGCTGCAACGCTTGCGAAAATGCTGCCAGCTGCGCGTCCTGCATGCCCAGCGCGGTGATATCCAGTGTCTGATCGACCTGATGAAGTAGCCGTAGTACAACCTTTTCACCCCAGCGACAGGGCAGGGTGGAGATACGAAACGAGATGGGTTGTCCTGAAATCTCAATGGTAAATTGTCCGTCTTGTGGCAGCCGGTGCTCGGCAATATCCAGGCTGCCTAATACTTTTAATCTTGCGGTGATAGCGATGCCCATCTCAGTTGTGACTTCTGGCAAAGCATGTAATACGCCATCCACGCGTAATCTGATCTGATAGCGATGTTCCGCTGGTTCAAAGTGAATATCAGAAGCCCGTTGCGCCAGGGCGGATTGAAACGTCTGATTCAGCAACCCAGCTGCGGTGGCGCTGCTTTCAGACACTACGACCGGTAACATTTTCTGTGGCGTATGCGTGTGGCCTTCCATTTGCTGGCGAGTCCAGCAAACAATGTCGATACGTCGGGTGGTGGCAAAATGCAGGGCGTCCAGCAGCTCATGGGACGGTGCATCCACCACGGCGATGTGCACTACTTCATTGTCTGCATCGAGTAATATTCCCTGATAACGTTGGCATAGCGCCGTGAGTTGCGTGGTATTCATCTCTTTTCCTTAGTACGTGTCGAAGCGGAAAACGTCTTCGCAAGCCTGTTGTAGTGCGCTGTCATTTGGAATGGCGCAGTTACGGTTCCAGCCGGTAATACCGTTGGCATTGTCCCAACCCGGCGTCATCGTGATGCTTAGCCCATTCAGGCTTTCCTGGCCTGTGAGGCTGACAACGCCTTTTTCAACCCTCATGCCTGAGACATAACGGGTGGTTGTGGGGGAGGGAATGCCATTGGTCCCGGCATCGCAAGTCTCTGTTCCACCATGCTCCAGCGCACAGAGCTCGACCGCGGTGCGATAGGGGACAAAGGTTTGCAGCATGTCTGTCAGGGCGGCTTTGCGCAGATAGTTTTGATAAGCCGGAATGCCGATGGCGCTAAGAATGGCAATGATGCCAATGACCACCATCAGTTCGATAAGCGTGAAGCCTCGTTGTTTATCCATTGTTGATTCGCTCCTGAGTTAGCTGGCGCTACTTTGGCAAATCGAACGGATCTTAGGCGAGAGACAAAAAACAGAACGGGAAAGCGGGTTCAGAGGATTTTTACGAAATTACAGGATCGGACAACGTATTTGCGAAGGGGCTAGAAGAAACTGCCTGATGACGGCGTAAATGCCTTATCCGGCTGGGGGGAGGCCCGATAAGCGAAGCGCCATCGGGCCTTGCAATTAGCAATTAACGAAAACGCATGGAGAGATCGAGCGCGCGGACGTGCTTGGTCAGTGCGCCAACGGAGATAAAGTCCACACCGGTTTCGGCAAATTCGCGCAGCGTTTCATGGGTGACGTTACCCGAGACTTCCAGACGCGCCTGGCCGTTGGTGCGTTTTACCGCTTCGCGCATTTGCTCAGTTTCGAAGTTATCGAGCATGATGATGTCCGCCCCGGCTTTCAGTGCGTCGTCCAGTTCTTCCAGGCTTTCAACTTCAACTTCAACGGGCACATCCGGATGCAACCAGAAGGCTTTTTCAACGGCCTTACGTACCGAACCAGAAGCAATAATGTGGTTTTCTTTAATCAGGAAGGCGTCAGAAAGCCCCAGGCGATGATTCGCACCGCCGCCGCATAACACGGCATATTTCAGGGCGGTACGCAGTCCTGGCAGCGTTTTACGTGTATCCAGTAGTTGGGTTTTTGTCCCCGCCAGCAGATCGACGTATTTACGCACCTCGCTCGCCACGCCCGAAAGCGTCTGTACAAAATTAAGCGCGGTACGTTCGCCGGTCAGCAGTACGCGGGAAGGGCCGTCCAGCTCAAACAGCGGTTGATTAGCCTTAATGCTGTCGCCATCTTCGACATGCCAGGTGATGTTGACATCATCGCCAGCCAATTGAATAAAGACCTCTTCCACCCAACGTTTCCCGCAAAAAACGCCATTTTCTCGGGTAATCACGGTGGCGTGGGAACGCATATCTTCGGGTAAAAGCTGTGCGGTGATATCGTTATTGGCATCAACTTCTCCGCCTAAATCTTCGCGCAGTGCCTGAGCTACAGCGGCAGGGATATCCAGATTTATGCGTTCCAACAGCGCGTCACGTCGGTAGTCAGGGTTATAGCGGCGAGGCGGCATGATAAAACTCCAAATTGCTAACGAATCATAAGGTAGAAACATGCTACCCTGAACCTGGTATGAGCACCACCAATAAGGAGATTCTGCATGTTGTTAGACGAGGGCTGGCTGGCAGAGGCGCGACGCGTTCCCTCTCCTCATTACGATTGCCGCCCGGATGACGAAACCCCTTCTCTACTGGTGGTGCATAATATCAGTCTGCCGCCCGGCGAGTTTGGCGGCCCGTGGATAGACGCGTTATTTACCGGCACGATTGATCCCAAGGCCCATCCTTTTTTTGCTGAGATCGCCCATTTGCGCGTCTCAGCGCATTGTTTGATCCGCCGTGATGGTGAGATTGTGCAGTACGTCCCTTTTGATAAACGCGCCTGGCATGCGGGCGTGTCAAATTATCAGGGGCGTGAGCGCTGTAATGATTTTTCAATTGGTATTGAGCTGGAAGGAACGGATACGCTGGCCTATACCGATGCACAGTATAAGCAACTGGCCGCCGTGACGAATGCACTGATTACGCGTTATCCGGCCATTGCCAACAATATGACTGGACACTGTAATATTGCCCCCGAACGTAAGACCGATCCCGGGCCGTCTTTTGACTGGGCAAAATTTCGCGCCCTGGTCACCCCCTCGTCGCACAAGGAGATGACATGACGTTGTTTACAACATTACTGGTGTTGATTGTTGAACGCCTGTTTAAGCTGGGTGAGCACTGGCAGCTTGATCATCGGGTGGAAGCTTTTTTCCGCAGAATTAAGCACTTCTCGATGATGCGTACGGTGGGCATGACCCTGATTGCAATGGGGCTGACATTCCTGCTGCTGCGCGCGGTTCATGGGCTGCTGTTTAACGTTCCGTTGCTGGTGGCATGGATCTTAATTGGCTTGCTGTGCATCGGCGCAGGCAAGGCGCGTCTCCACTATCATGCCTATTTGCAGGCGGCCGCTCGCGATGACACACATGCTCGTGAGGCGATGGCCAGCGAGCTGACGCTTATACATGGGGTTCCGCCGGATTGCGATGAGCGCGAGTTCTTGCGCGAGCTGCAGAACGCGTTGTTATGGAACAACTTCCGCTTTTATCTGGCGCCGTTATTCTGGTTGATTGTTGGTGGTCCTTGGGGACCGGTGACGCTGGTTGGTTATGCCTTTTTACGCGCCTGGCAGTCCTGGCTGGCGCGCTATCAGACGCCGCATCAGCGTCTGCAATCGGGTATTGATGCGATCCTGCATGTGCTGGACTGGATCCCGGTTCGTTTGGCTGGCGTAGTCTATGCGTTGCTGGGACACGGCGAGAAAGCGTTGCCGGCCTGGTTTGCCTCACTGGCGGATCTGCATACTTCGCAATATCAGGTGTTAACGCGTCTGGCGCAGTTCTCTCTGGCGCGTGAACCGCATACTGATAAAGTCGAAACGCCAAAAGCGGCTGTTTCAATGGCGAAGAAGACCTCTTTTGTGGTGGTGGTGATTATCGCGTTGCTCACCATTTATGGCACATTAGTGTAGCGTTGTGCCGGATGGCGCTAATGCTTATCCGGCCTGGAATGGAAAACGTGTAGGCCCGGTAAGCATTAGCGCCACCGGGCAGTGCAACGGCTTAGATCGTATCAGCAGGCGGGATGCCAAAATCGGGCATCCCGTTTTCGTCCCAGCGCACCAGTTTCAGACGCGTATGGCGGTTTGGATCGTACAACGGATCGCCTTCAATCTCGGTGTAATTTCTCGCGTGGTACACCAGTACATCTTCACCATCCGGCGTTTGCGTAAAACTGTTGTGTCCCGGTCCATACTGGCGATTTTCATAGCTGGTGGTAAAGACCGGGCGCGGTGATTTATGCCAGTTCTGCGGGGTGAGCGGATCGTCGTTGAGGCCAATCCACAGTAACCCCATACAGTAATTATCATCGGTGGCGCTGGCCGAATAGCTGATAAACAGCTTGTCGCCATGCAACATGACTGCCGGACCCTCGTTGACCCAGAAACCTCGGCATTCCCAGTCATACTCAGGATGGCTGAGCATGACTGGCTCGCCTTTAATCGTCCATGGGTTTTCCAGCTCTGCGAGATAAATATTGGAATTTCCGGCGATATCTGGCGATTTCTGTGCCCACAAATACCACTGTTTCCCCTGATGATTAAAGGTGGTGGCGTCCAGGGCGAAGGTATCAAACTGCGTTTTAATCTGGCCTTTCTCTGTCCACTTGCCGGTCAGCGGATCGGCGTCTGCGCACTCCAAGGCAAACATGCGGTGCTGGAACATCCCCAGCTTATCAAGCGCCTGAGTATGGGTAGCGGCAAAATAGATGTACCACTTGCCCGCCAGATGATGAAGTTCCGGCGCCCAGATGAGTTGGCTCATAGGACCACTTTCCGGCTTACGCCAGACGACAACGGGAGTGGCGGAGCGCAATCCCTCCAGAGAGTCGGCCCGACGAATCTCCAGTCGGTCATATTCTGGCACTGACGCAATGAAATAGTAGTGGCTACCGTCGCGTAAGATAAACGGATCGGCGCGTTGTTCGATAAAGGGATTTGGCCACTGTTTCATTAGGCTTTCCTTACGGGTTCAGTCGTTTTTATATCGTGGTATTCATTGAGTTCACGGTAGTTGGTACGGCGTTTTTCCAGATCGGTCTGGATTTGCTGCATAAACTCGCGGTCAACTTTTAGCAGGCGAACCACGCCTGCGGTAATCAGATAACCTACACCAGGTATGATGGTGAACAGCAGCATAATACCGTTAATGGCGGAGTCGCTTTGCGCTTTCGCCCCTGCGTCGTAGCCGTACCAGGAGAGCAGGAAGCCTACCATCGCCCCGGCAATTGCCAGGCCCAGCTTGAGGAAAAACAGGTTACCGGAGAAACTGATCCCGGTGATGCGCTTACCGGTTTTCCACTCGCCGTAGTCATCGACATCCGCCATCAACGACCAGTGCAGCGGGGAAGGGATCTGATGCAGGATGTTGAGCAGGAAGTAGAGCACCATAATCATCATGGTGGCTTTCGGGTCGAAGAAATAAAATGCAGCGGAGAAAATCGCCAGGATGATGTTGGTCCAGAAGAACACCTTCAGTTTGCACCAGCGATCGGTTAATACCTTCGCCAGCATGCTGCCGATCATCATGCCGACGACGCCGAGGCTGATAAACAACGTGGCGAACTGCGTGCTTTGTTGCATAACCCACGTAACGTAGTACATGGTGGCGGCCATGCGAATAAAGCCCGGGCAGACGTTGCACAGGGTTAACAGCAGGATTTTTACCCACTGGTCGTTCTTCCACACGTCTTTCAGGTCGGCTTTTAAATCGTCGTTAGTCTGCACGGCGGGGCGAACGCGTTCACGGACTGATGCAAAGCAAAACAGGAACATACACATGCCGATGAAGGCGAGTACCGCCATCGCCATCTGATACCCTTTAGCTTTGTCTTCCCCGCCAAACCAGTCGGCCATCGGCAGCAGGGTAAGGGAGAGCAGCAGGGTTGCGATTCCTACCAATACAAAGCGATATGACTGGCAGGCGACGCGTTCCTTGGGATCGTTGGTGATAACGCTGCCGAGCGAGCAGTAGGGAATGTTGATCGCCGTATAGGTAATGGAGAGCAGGAAGTAGGTGACGAAGGCATAGATAACCTTGCTGTTATACGTCCACTCAGGGGTGGTAAACATAAGCACGCTGAATAATGCGTAAGGGAAAGCCATCCACAAAAGCCATGGACGAAATCGACCATATTTACTGCGTGTGCGGTCGGCCATCGCGCCCATTATAGGGTCGGTAACGGCATCGATAACGCGTACTGAGAGCAGTAATACGCCGACCAGGGCAGGCGCAAGACCAAAAATATCGGTGTAAAAATAGTTAACAAACAACATGATGGCGCCAAAGATGATGTTGCATCCGGCGTCGCCCATTCCATAGCCGATCTTTTCTTTCACCGTGAGCTTACTGGTTTCCATCAACTGCACTCCATTAATGAGATATGGAGAGAATTATTGTCTGGTACCGGTGTTTTTACGTTGCAGGATAACGCCGCTGATATGGACGAAACAGTCGTGAGTGGGAAAGTGTGAGGCAGGTAACAACCCCCACCTGGTCCAGGTGGGGGAGGGAGGTTTAATGCGCTTTAACCGCGCGGGCCGTTTTCTGCTTGCACAGATAGCCGATGCCAAGAATACCAATCCATACCGGGATTAAGTACACCGAGATCGCCATGCCCGGCGTCATCAGCATAATCACCAGCACTGCGGCCATGAACAGCAGGCATACCCAATTACCCAGCGGGTAGAACAGCGCCGGGAAGCGAGTGGTTACGCCCTGCTGCTGTTTGGCTTTGCGGAACTTCATGTGCGCCAGGCTGATCATCGCCCAGTTGATCACCAGGGCGGAAACCACCAATGCCATCAGCAGGCCAAAGGCGGATTCCGGCGCCAGATAGTTGATCAGCACGCACAGAGCCGTTACCAGCGCAGAGACCAGAATAGTGTTCACCGGTACGCCGCGTTTGTCGACGTTCATCAGCGCTTTCGGCGCATTACCCTGCTGCGCCAGACCGAACAGCATACGACTGTTGCAGTATACGCAGCTGTTATAGACAGAAAGGGCGGCGGTCAACACCACGATGTTCAGCGCATTGGCAACAAAGGTGTCGCCCAGCTCGTGGAAAATAAGGACAAACGGGCTGGTATCAGCGGTGACGCGCGTCCACGGCATCAGGGAAAGCAGAACCGCCAGCGAACCGACATAGAAAATCAGGATACGGTAGATAACCTGGTTAGTCGCTTTGGGAATGCTTTGCTCCGGGTTATCGGCTTCTGCCGCGGTGATGCCGACCAGTTCCAGCCCACCAAAGGAGAACATGATAATCGCCATCATCATCACCAGACCGGTGAAGCCGTGCGGCAGGAATCCCCCCTGGCTCCACAAGTTGCTGACGGTGGCCTGTGGGCCGCCGTTGCCGCTAAACAGCAGCCAGCCGCCGAACAGGATCATGGCGACTACGGCGATGACTTTAATAATGGCAAACCAGAACTCCATCTCGCCAAACACCTTCACGTTGGTCAGGTTGATGGCGTTGATCAGCACGAAGAAGGCCGCCGCAGAAACCCAGGTTGGGATCTCCGGATACCAGAACTGAATGTATTTACCTACGGCAGTTAGCTCTGCCATGGCAACCAAAACGTACAGTACCCAATAGTTCCAGCCGGAAGAGAAACCCGCGAAACCGCCCCAGTATTTATAGGCAAAGTGGCTAAAGGAGCCTGCAACCGGCTCTTCAACGACCATTTCACCGAGCTGGCGCATGATCAAAAAGGCGATAAAGCCGGCAATAGCGTAACCCAGGATAATCCCCGGTCCTGCAGACTGGATAACGGATGCGCTACCGAGGAATAACCCGGTACCAATCGCGCCACCCAGCGCGATTAGCTGTATATGGCGGTTTTTAAGGCCGCGCTTGAGCTGATCGCCATGCGGTTGACTTTCCATCATTAAACCTCGTGTGTGGTTTTACTCTTCATAATTTCGAGTACTTATTTTTTGAACTACGCAGCAATGCGTGTGTAAGTTTGCAATTCCGTTTGTTGTATTAATTTGTTTACAGATGCCAATAAGGAAATGTTGCCTAAATACTTTTGTCTTTAACAGAATAATGTTATGCGGGCGCGAATGCACCTGCTTTATGCGAGGGTGTTGACGAGTTGAATAAAAAGAAACCATTTGTAAATGCGAGTTTAACTACCACAAAATTTCCATTATGAATTTTTATTCATAAATTTTGCTTATTAACTCGATAATTAAGTGGGTGAATCGGTTCAGATAATATATTTTTTCGTTTAAATTAGGTTAAAACTACCCCGTGGTGGGTAAATTTAACATTTGTGCATAGTTACATGTTTGAAACGTTATTTCTGTAATGTTGTTAAAATATGCCTCCTTTACTGATTTCAATCAAAACCTGTATGGACAGAAGGTGAATACTTTGTTACTTTAGCGTCAAGAACATGAAATTGGTAAGACCAATTGACTCCGGGCAAATGGCTTAAGACAGGAAATCATGGCCTACAGCAAAATCCGCCAACCAAAACTCTCCGATGTGATTGAGCAGCAGCTGGAGTTTTTAATTCTTGAGGGGACACTTCGCCCCGGAGAAAAACTCCCACCGGAACGCGAGCTGGCAAAACAGTTCGACGTCTCCCGCCCCTCCTTACGCGAGGCGATCCAACGCCTTGAAGCGAAGGGGTTACTGCTTCGTCGTCAGGGCGGCGGCACTTTTGTACAGAGCAGCCTGTGGCAAAGCTTTAGCGACCCACTGGTAGAGCTGCTCTCTGACCATCCTGAATCCCAGTTTGACCTGCTTGAGACGCGCCATGCGTTGGAAGGTATTGCAGCCTATTACGCTGCATTACGTAGCACGGATGAAGACAAAACGCGTATCCGTGAACTCCACCATGCGATCGAGCTTGCGCAACAGTCCGGCGATCTGGACGGCGAATCCGATGCCGTACTCCAGTATCAAATTGCTGTCACCGAAGCCGCACACAATGTGGTGCTGCTCCATCTGCTAAGGTGTATGGAGCCGATGCTGGCCCAGAATGTTCGGCAAAACTTCGAATTGCTGTATGCGCGTCGCGAGATGCTGCCGCTGGTAAGCAGTCATCGTACCCGTATCTTCGAAGCAATCATCGCCGGGAAACCTGAAGAGGCGCGTGAAGCGTCTCACCGTCACCTGGCGTTTATCGAAGAGATTTTACTGGACAGAAGCCGTGAGGAAAGCCGTCGAGAACGCGCCTTACGCCGTCTGGAGCAACGAAAGAATTAGTGATTTTTCTGGCAGAACGTTAACCAGAAGATGTTGTAAATCAAGCGCGAACTAAAAGCGCGGCAACTAAACGCAGAACCTGTCTTATTACGCTCTCTGGCGAGAACGTAATGGGACAGGTTCCAGATAACTCAACGTATTAGATAGATAAGGAATACCCCCATGTCAGAACGTTTCCCAAATGACGTGGATCCGATCGAAACTCGCGACTGGCTACAGGCGATCGAATCGGTCATCCGTGAAGAAGGTGTTGAGCGTGCTCAGTATCTGATCGACCAACTGCTTTCAGAAGCGCGCAAAGGCGGCGTGAAAGTAGCGGCAGGTGCAGGGGCCAGCAATTATGTCAACACTATTGCCGTTGAAGATGAGCCGGAATACCCGGGTAATCTGGATCTGGAACGTCGTATCCGTTCTGCTATCCGCTGGAACGCCATCATGACCGTACTGCGTGCGTCTAAAAAGGACCTTGAGCTGGGTGGCCACATGGCATCCTTCCAGTCCTCCGCAACGGTATATGATGTTTGCTTCAACCACTTCTTCCGTGCACGCAACGAGCAGGATGGCGGCGACCTGGTATACTTCCAGGGTCACATCTCTCCGGGTATCTACGCACGCGCATTCCTGGAAGGTCGTCTGACCGAAGAGCAGATGAACAACTTCCGCCAGGAAGTTCACGGCAAAGGCCTGTCTTCCTACCCGCACCCGAAACTGATGCCGGAATTCTGGCAGTTCCCGACCGTTTCTATGGGTCTGGGCCCAATCGGTGCTATCTACCAGGCTAAATTCCTGAAATATCTGGAACACCGTGGCCTGAAAGATACCTCTAAACAAACCGTTTACGCCTTCCTCGGCGACGGCGAGATGGATGAGCCAGAATCTAAAGGTGCGATCACTATCGCGACCCGTGAAAAACTGGACAACCTGGTCTTTGTTATCAACTGTAACCTGCAGCGTCTTGACGGCCCGGTCACCGGTAACGGCAAGATTGTTAACGAACTGGAAGGCATCTTTGCAGGTGCTGGCTGGAACGTTATCAAAGTCATGTGGGGCGGTCGTTGGGATGAGCTGCTGCGTAAAGACACCAGCGGTAAACTGATCCAACTGATGAACGAAACCGTTGACGGCGACTACCAGACCTTCAAATCCAAAGATGGCGCATACGTACGTGAGCACTTCTTCGGTAAATACCCGGAAACCGCAGCCCTGGTTGCTGACTGGACCGATGAGCAGATTTGGGCTCTGAACCGTGGTGGTCACGATCCGAAGAAAGTCTACGCTGCACTGAAAAAAGCGCAGGAAACCAAAGGCAAAGCAACTGTAATCCTCGCCCATACCATTAAAGGTTACGGCATGGGTGACACCGCCGAAGGTAAAAACATCGCTCACCAGGTTAAGAAAATGAACATGGACGGCGTGCGTTATATCCGCGACCGTTTCAACGTTCCAGTGACCGATGAGCAGGTTGAAAACCTGTCTTACATCACCTTCCCGGAAGGTTCTGAAGAGCACACTTATCTGCACGCCCAGCGTCAGAAACTGCACGGCTACCTGCCTGCTCGTCAGCCGAACTTCACCGAGAAGCTGGAACTGCCGGCTCTGGAAGACTTCGGTGCGCTGCTGGAAGAGCAGAACAAAGAAATCTCCACCACTATCGCGTTCGTTCGTGCCCTGAACGTGATGCTGAAGAACAAGTCGATCAAAGATCGTCTGGTTCCGATCATCGCTGACGAAGCGCGTACTTTCGGTATGGAAGGTCTGTTCCGTCAGATCGGTATCTACAGCCCGAACGGCCAGCAGTACACCCCGCAGGACCGTGAGCAGGTTGCTTACTATAAAGAAGACGAGAAAGGTCAGATCCTGCAGGAAGGTATCAACGAACTGGGTGCCGGCGCATCCTGGCTGGCTGCTGCGACTTCTTACAGCACCAACGATCTGCCGATGATTCCGTTCTACATCTACTACTCCATGTTCGGGTTCCAGCGTATCGGCGACCTGTGCTGGCAGGCAGGCGACCAGCAGGCTCGCGGCTTCCTGATTGGTGGTACTTCCGGTCGTACTACGCTGAACGGCGAAGGTCTGCAGCACGAAGATGGTCACAGCCATATTCAGTCTCTGACTATCCCGAACTGTATCTCTTACGATCCGTCTTACGCGTACGAAGTTGCGGTCATCATGCACGATGGTCTGGAGCGTATGTACGGTGAGAAACAAGAGAACGTTTACTACTACATCACCACCCTGAACGAAAACTACCACATGCCGGCAATGCCAGCAGGCGCCGAGGAAGGTATCCGTAAAGGTATCTACAAACTCGAAACCCTCGAAGGTAAGAAAGGTAAAGTTCAGCTGCTGGGCTCCGGTTCTATCCTGCGTCACGTGCGTGAAGCTGCCCAGATCCTGGCGAACGATTACGGTGTGGGTTCTGACGTGTACAGCGTAACCTCCTTCACTGAACTGGCGCGTGATGGCCAGGATTGTGAGCGCTGGAACATGCTGCACCCGATGGAAACGCCGCGCGTTCCGTACATCGCTCAGGTAATGAACGACGCACCGGCAGTAGCATCTACTGACTATATGAAACTGTTTGCCGAACAGGTTCGTACTTATGTACCGGCTGATGATTACCGCGTACTGGGTACTGACGGCTTCGGTCGCTCTGACAGCCGTGAAAACCTGCGTCACCACTTCGAAGTTGATGCTTCCTACGTGGTTGTAGCGGCCCTGGGCGAACTGGCTAAACGTGGCGAAATCGATAAGAAAGTGGTTGCTGACGCAATCACCAAATTCAACATCGATGCAGATAAAGTTAACCCGCGTCTGGCGTAAGAGGTAAAAGAATAATGGCTATCGAAATCAATGTACCGGACATCGGGGCTGATGAAGTTGAAATCACCGAGATCCTGGTCAAAGTGGGCGACAAAGTTGAAGCTGAACAGTCGCTGATCACCGTAGAAGGCGACAAAGCCTCTATGGAAGTTCCGTCTCCTCAGGCTGGTATCGTTAAAGAGATCAAAGTCTCTGTTGGCGATAAAACTGAGACCGGCAAACTGATCATGATTTTCGATTCCGCCGACGGTGCAGCAGCTGCTGCACCTGCTCCGGCAGAAGAGAAGAAAGAAGCGGCTCCGGCAGCAGCACCTGCTGCGGCAGCGGCGAAAGAAGTACACGTACCGGACATCGGCGGCGACGAAGTCGAAGTGACCGAAGTAATGGTTAAAGTGGGCGACACCGTTGCGGCTGAGCAGTCTCTGATCACCGTTGAAGGCGACAAAGCCTCTATGGAAGTTCCGGCGCCGTTCGCAGGCACCGTGAAAGAAATCAAAATCAGCACTGGCGACAAAGTGTCTACCGGCTCCCTGATTATGATCTTTGAAGTAGCAGGCGAAGCTGGTGCGGCTGCCCCGGCGAAAGCTGAAGCGGCTCCAGCAGCAGCTCCGGCTCCGGCAGCCTCTGGCTCGAAAGAAGTTAACGTGCCGGACATCGGTGGTGATGAAGTTGAAGTCACTGAAGTGATGGTTAAAGTGGGCGATAAAATTGCCGCTGAACAATCACTGATCACCGTTGAAGGCGACAAAGCGTCAATGGAAGTTCCGGCGCCGTTCGCGGGCACCGTGAAAGAAATCAAAATCAGCACCGGCGACAAAGTGAAAACCGGTTCTCTGATTATGGTCTTCGAAGTTGAAGGCGCAGCGCCTGCGGCCGCTCCGGCTAAACAAGAAGCGGCGGCTCCGGCTCCTGCGGCGAAAACTGAGAAGCCAGCAGCTCCAGCTGCAAAAGCGGAAGGTAAATCTGACTTCGCTGAAAACGACGCTTACGTCCACGCGACTCCGCTGATTCGCCGCCTGGCGCGCGAGTTTGGTGTGAACCTGGCGAAAGTGAAAGGTACCGGTCGTAAAGGTCGTATCCTGCGTGAAGACGTTCAGGCTTACGTGAAAGACGCGGTTAAACGCGCCGAGTCTGCACCGGCAGCATCTGCTGGCGGCGGTATCCCGGGCATGCTGCCCTGGCCGAAAGTGGACTTCAGCAAGTTTGGTGAAATCGAAGAAGTGGAACTGGGCCGTATCCAGAAAATTTCTGGGGCGAACCTGAGCCGTAACTGGGTGATGATCCCGCACGTTACGCACTTTGATAAGACCGATATCACCGATCTGGAAGCGTTCCGTAAACAGCAGAACGCCGAAGCTGAAAAACGTAAACTGGACGTGAAATTCACCCCAGTGGTCTTCATCATGAAAGCCGTTGCCGCCGCTCTGGAACAGATGCCGCGCTTCAACAGCTCTCTGTCCGAAGATGGTCAGCGTCTGACCCTGAAGAAATACATCAACATCGGTGTTGCGGTTGATACGCCGAATGGTCTGGTTGTTCCGGTCTTCAAAGACGTGAACAAGAAGAGCATTACCGAGCTGTCCCGTGAGCTGACCACCATCTCCAAAAAAGCGCGTGATGGCAAGCTGACTGCTGGCGAAATGCAGGGCGGTTGCTTCACCATCTCCAGCATCGGTGGCCTGGGTACTACCCACTTCGCGCCGATTGTTAACGCGCCGGAAGTGGCGATCCTCGGTGTCTCCAAGTCCGCAATGGAGCCAGTGTGGAACGGTAAAGAGTTTATGCCGCGTCTGATGATGCCGATTTCGCTCTCCTTTGACCACCGCGTAATCGACGGTGCGGATGGTGCGCGCTTTATCACCATCATCAACAACATGCTGTCTGACATTCGCCGCCTGGTGATGTAAGCGAAAAAGCCGGCCCGACGGCCGGCTTTTTTCTGGTAATCTCATGAAGTCAGTGAGGTTATTGTGCGAAAGACAAATCGGTTGCCGTTTGTTGTTTCAAAATTGTTAACAATTTTGTAAAATACGGGCGGATAGAACGACCCGGTGGACGACGGGTATAAATTAAGAGGTCATGATGAGCACTGAAATCAAAACTCAGGTCGTGGTACTTGGGGCAGGCCCTGCAGGTTACTCTGCTGCCTTCCGTTGCGCAGATTTAGGTCTGGAGACCGTCATCGTAGAACGTTACAGCACCCTCGGCGGTGTTTGTCTGAACGTCGGCTGTATCCCTTCTAAAGCGCTGCTGCACGTAGCTAAAGTTATCGAAGAAGCCAAAGCGTTGGCTGAACACGGTATCGTTTTTGGCGAGCCGAAAACCGATATCGACAAGATTCGTACCTGGAAAGAAAAAGTTATCACTCAACTGACCGGCGGTCTGGCTGGTATGGCTAAAGGCCGTAAAGTGAAAGTGGTTAACGGTCTGGGTAAATTTACCGGGGCGAACACCCTGGAAGTTGAAGGCGAAAACGGCAAAACCGTGATCAACTTTGACAACGCGATCATCGCGGCGGGTTCCCGTCCGATCGAACTGCCGTTCATTCCGCATGAAGATCCGCGCGTGTGGGACTCCACTGACGCGCTGGAACTGAAAACGGTTCCTAAGCGCCTGCTGGTTATGGGCGGCGGTATCATCGGTCTGGAAATGGGTACCGTGTACCATGCGCTGGGTTCAGAGATCGACGTAGTTGAAATGTTCGATCAGGTTATCCCGGCTGCCGATAAAGACGTGGTTAAAGTCTTCACCAAGCGCATCAGCAAGAAATTCAACCTGATGCTGGAAACCAAAGTGACCGCCGTTGAAGCGAAAGAAGACGGTATCTACGTTTCCATGGAAGGCAAAAAAGCGCCTGCTGAAGCACAGCGTTACGATGCCGTGCTGGTGGCTATCGGTCGTGTACCGAACGGCAAAAACCTCGATGCGGGCAAAGCTGGCGTGGAAGTTGACGACCGTGGCTTCATCCGCGTTGACAAACAGCTGCGCACCAACGTGCCGCACATCTTTGCTATCGGCGATATCGTCGGTCAGCCGATGCTGGCGCATAAAGGTGTTCACGAAGGTCACGTTGCCGCTGAAGTTATCGCCGGTAAGAAACACTACTTCGATCCGAAAGTTATCCCATCCATCGCGTACACTGAACCAGAAGTTGCATGGGTTGGCCTGACTGAGAAAGAAGCGAAAGAAAAAGGCATCAGCTACGAAACCGCCACCTTCCCGTGGGCTGCTTCGGGCCGTGCTATCGCTTCTGACTGCGCAGACGGTATGACCAAACTGATTTTCGACAAAGAATCTCACCGTGTGATCGGTGGGGCGATTGTCGGTACCAACGGCGGCGAGCTGCTGGGTGAAATCGGTCTGGCGATCGAAATGGGTTGTGACGCTGAAGACATCGCGCTGACCATCCACGCGCACCCGACGCTGCACGAGTCCGTCGGTCTGGCTGCCGAAGTGTTCGAAGGTAGCATCACCGACCTGCCGAACCCGAAAGCGAAGAAAAAGTAATTTTTCCAAAATGATAAAAAGCGGCTGAATGGCCGCTTTTTTTATGTGTTTGTTACAAAATAGTGTCAAAATTTGGCAAAAATTAAGGTGAATAGCCGAATTGCCAGAAAATGTTTTTTCCCGTACTGCACGATACGCCCGAACCGCATGAAATCGGCATTCCAAATCAACTTCCTGTTTCACAAGAAATAAATCACCTTATCTTGTCATTAGATGAAACTAATAACCCTCTAAACTAATAGCGTGATAACAAATTGAGAGGGGAAATGATGAAACGTTTTTTCAAAGCAGCAGTAATGACTACCGTGTTTATTTCCGGCATGGCGCTGGCGCAGGATGCCGTCATCCCATGGGCTACCAACAGCGGTGGTACCGAAAGCACGCATATTGCGGCAATGGGACAAAATTTGAATGCGCAGCATCAGCAGATTAGCCAGACACAGGAAGGTGTATGGGCAACAAACTCTGGCAGCATTCGGGCTGACGAAGTAGCACTTACCAGCACTAAGCCAGCGTTTAAAGGTTATCCTGAATTAATGCCGCATCAGAATTAACTCTCCCGCTCACGTCAGACACATCTTCGCTGACGTGAGCGTCTGGGCAATGACGCCAATCCCAAACTACCAGTTCTGGTAGTCATCTTATTGATATTTCCGCTAAAAAAAATTGCGCAACTGCCGATACTTTTTTCGCCATTGTGTGGCTACTGGCCGCGCGCTTAAGAGGCTCTGGACTCTTTATTACACGAAAAAAGGAAAAAACATGTCTTTAAAAAAAATCGCGGTTGTTGGCATGGTTGTCGCGACAATGACCCTGACCGGGTGTGGCGCCATGACCACCGCCGTTAAAAAACGTAATCTTGAAGTGAAAACGCAGATGAGTGAGACCATCTGGCTGGAGCCTTCCAGCGAGAAGACCGTCTACATTCAGGTGAAAAACACTTCCGATAAAGACATGAGCAATCTGCAAACCCTGCTGGCAAATGACCTGTCGGCTAAGGGCTATAAAGTGACCAGTTCGCCGGATAACGCTTACTACTGGGTGCAGGCGAACGTACTGAAAGCGGACAAAATGGATCTGCGCGAAGCTCAGGGCTTCCTGAAGACCGGTTATGAAGGCGCGGCGATGGGGGCAGCTTTAGGCGCGGGGATTACCGCCTATAACAGTAACTCCTCCGGCGCGGCGCTGGGCGTTGGCCTGGCAGCGGGACTGATCGGTATGGCTGCGGATGCGATGGTGGAAGACGTAAACTACACCATGGTCACAGACCTGCAAATCTCCGAGCGCAGCAAAGCGAAAGTGACAACAGATAACGTTGCCGCGCTGCGTCAGGGGACGTCCGGCATCAAGCTGCAAACCAGCACTGCGCAGGGCGATCGCGCAAAATACCAGACTCGTGTTGTTTCAAATGCGAATAAGGTAAACCTGAAGTTCGAAGAAGCGAAGCCGGTGCTGGAAGCGCAACTGGCGAAATCTGTCGCTAACATCCTGTAATTTGTTGCGAGTTGCCGGGGGACTACGCTTACCCGGCAACTCATCCTTCGACTCTGGGGATTCAGGGTGCGACAGGCTGCCAGGTTTTATCCAGGTGGTAGGCGGTTAACGCCTGTGCTTTTTGCTGCGACTCCTCGCCAAGATCCGCCTGATAGACCTGGTCATCACCGTTGACCATAAAGCTCATCACGCCAGTATGATCGTAGCTAACGGGCCAGGCAACCATCGCAAAGCCGCTGGTTTTGTCGGGAAGAATACGGAAATGATAACCGTGATAGCCTGTACCGGGTTCCTGCGGACTGAAGGCTGGTCCAAGCGGGCTAGGTGCTTCACCGGGTGAAACGGGCCAGTACAGACCATCTTTTTTCCCTTCAGAGCTGACAATCTTTTGTGCGTACGTCTGGTTCATCGCAAAGTAGCTTTGCTGAGCATCGACGTAGGCATGTAACGCCTCGATGGCAGCGAGTTCGTTGCGCCCAATCTCTCGGGTCAGGATCTCTTCGGCCGCTTCCTTAATATCAAATTGCCAGCCAGAGGTGGTTTTAACCACCGGGATCGGCAGTTGCCAGTCGCTGTCCCCCACCACCAGATGCGCGGTATTACCGTCGACAACGGTGTTATGGCGAACCTTCCAGTCGCGCAGGAAGCGATCAACCGCATCAGGATCGACGCCTTCCGGCGGCAGAAACTCGCGCCAGTTTTCCCCGAGCAGGTTGTTCATCGCACTTTCATTTTGCTCATTAATAGCGTTTGCCAGCGCATCGGTGGCCTGGTCTGGCGTGCTGAAGGATTGCTGCGCCATCGCGGTGGCCGAAACCATGAACAACACCATTCCACTGAGTAGTTTATTTTTCATGTCGGTTCCCTTAACGATGACGGAATTCACGGTGTTCAGCACGACCGCCGGATAGCTGGCGAGATGGCTGGTTGCGGGCGAACTGCCTGCTTTGGGCCCCTCGCTGCTGCTGCGCCTGCCAGCTGGCGGAGCGACTGTCATTGCCGCTCAGCGCATTGGCGCGCGGCTGGCTGGTCCGTTGTTGAAAATTATGTTGCTGTATATTGCGTTGCTGCGCCGGTTGCGTGATCCGTTTCTCCTGGCGCTGGGCGGCAGCCTGGCGATTTTCACGCTGCTGAGTGTTTGCCCGTTGCGCCGTTTGCGGTTTGGTATCGTAACCGCGGTAGTTATTACGCTGAGAAATTTGCTTCAGTTGTTGACTGGATGCCTGACGCTGGGCGTCTCTCGTGCCCGTACGCGCCGTTTGCGGGAATGTTTTCCCCGTTGATTTTTCCATCTGGCTCAGGGCTGCCTGACGCTGGCTATCACGGTTGACCGGTCGTTGCTGGGTTGAGCTTAAGCCCGTTGCCGTATTAGTGGAATGAAAGCGGTTATTGAGCTGGCTATTAGGGTACGGCACACCCTCGCGGTAGGCCGGGTTGTGCTGCCAGTTACGGTTGGCGTCGGTTAGCCGTTGTCCGCTGATTTTATTGAAGTTATCAACGTTGATATTGATGTTGTTATCGCCGTTGCGGTTATACCCTCCATGGTTATCCCAGTCATCGTGATGATGGTGGTCCCAGTCATCGTCATCATCCCAGTCGATGTTGCTGAAGATGGCATAGGTTGTGGCAACACCGAGGCTGAAGCCTAAACCGTTCACGAAGCTGTTGCCAAACTGCTCGCCGGGCGTTGGCGGCAGATAGGTTGGCGGATAGGCGGTATTGGGCCAGGTGCCATAAACCGTGTTCGGGTTATAGGTGGGGACGTACACCACCTGTGGATCGGCGGATTCAATTTTGATAATCGTTGGGCTTGTCGTGGCGGTCGTGGTAGTAGAACTGGTTGTTGACTCGCTGGTGACGGTTTTAGCCGGTGCCGCTTTTGTCACAGTAGTGACGGTCTGTTGCGGTGTCGATTGCAACGCCCCGGTTTGTTGCGCCAGCGCGCGCAGGCGTTGTACGGAGTCCATGACGTCTTTCGGTTGCGCAAGGAAAGCGTCACCCAGGCTTTGTACCCACGGCGGATTTTCACCCATCAGTGACATTAACTGTGGAAAGGCAACCAGCGATTTCACGCTGGGATCCCAGGGTTGACCAGCAACGGCCTGAATGGCGGCATCGCCCTGCATTTTGGGATTATCTTTTGACCACTGCGCAGCCTGGATGACGTTAGCCGGATAGGTTGAGGCCATCAAAATTTGTGACAGCAGTGAATCCGGATAGAGCGCGATAGGTGCCACCCACTGATCGATTTGCGCAGCCGAGTATGTCGGCGCGGCAGCAGGCGCAGGTTGGTCAACGGGAGCAGGGGCCGCTACGGGAGCTGGTGCCGGCGTTGAAGGTTGTTGTGCGGCGGGGGCCGGCGCAGCGGGCTCCGTTACGCGACTTTTAACGAACATCACGCCAGAGGCGGCAAACAACCCGGCACTGCACAGAAGAACAAGCAGATGTGGCTTTAATGGCAACTTCATAAAATGACTCCAACGAGACAAGCGCTGTGCCGTGAGGCGTTCCTGTTGCCGCGAGTATCATGCACCCGTGTTTGACAGTTTTGACTTTTATTGGGGATTCAGCCGGCAGGTCCGGAAAAAGAGTGTGAGTATTTATTACACAATTATATCTGATGGCTAAAAAAACGCTGGAAAATTCAGCGCGTCACGCTTGAAAATCAACCGCTTTACGGCGCTCTTTATCCCTCTGAAATGCGTCCCGCCTCGCCGCTACACCATTCTTAACGATTCAGCCAATTTTTTATGTTGCTTTTTTGTAAACAGATTAACACTTAAAGAAAATCCTGTTATTGTGCCTTATGCGGTACCGGGCATTTACCCTACTAACTACTGTCTCACAGGAGCGTGAAGAGAATCGCCCATCAACAAAAGCGCCGCATTATGACAATGAGAGCGAGGAGATATCGTCGTGCTAGAAGAATACCGTAAGCACGTAGCTGAGCGTGCTGCCCAGGGGATTGTGCCCAAACCTTTAGACGCAACCCAAATGGCCGCACTTGTCGAGCTGCTGAAGACCCCGCCTGTGGGCGAAGAAGAATTCCTGTTAGACCTGGTGATCAACCGCGTTCCTCCTGGCGTAGATGAAGCCGCATATGTTAAAGCCGGTTTTCTCGCTGCTGTCGCGAAAGGCGACACCACCTCCCCACTGGTCACGCCAGAAAAAGCCATTGAACTGCTGGGCACCATGCAGGGTGGTTACAACATTCATCCGCTGATCGATGCGCTGGACGACGCAAAACTGGCACCGATTGCTGCCAAAGCGCTCTCTTCAACGCTGCTGATGTTCGATAACTTCTACGATGTAGAAGAAAAAGCCAAAGCGGGCAACGAATATGCGAAGCAGGTAATGCAGTCCTGGGCTGATGCCGAATGGTTCCTGAATCGTCCTCAGCTTGCTGAAAAAATCACCGTTACCGTCTTTAAAGTGACGGGTGAAACCAACACCGATGACCTCTCTCCGGCCCCGGATGCCTGGTCCCGCCCGGATATCCCTCTGCACGCCCTGGCGATGCTGAAAAACGCCCGTGAAGGCATTGACCCGGATCAGCCGGGCGTCGTTGGCCCGATCAAACAAATCGAAGCATTACAGAAAAAAGGCTACCCGCTGGCCTACGTCGGTGATGTTGTCGGCACCGGTTCCTCCCGTAAATCGGCGACCAACTCCGTACTGTGGTTCATGGGCGATGATATCCCGCATGTGCCGAACAAGCGCGGCGGCGGTCTGTGCCTCGGCGGCAAAATTGCGCCTATCTTCTTCAACACCATGGAAGATGCGGGTGCGCTGCCGATTGAAGTCGACGTGTCGAACATGAACATGGGCGACGTGATTGATGTTTACCCTTACAGCGGTGAAGTGCGCAACCACGAAACCGGTGAGCTGCTGGCGACATTTGAACTGAAAACCGACGTGCTGATCGACGAAGTCCGCGCCGGCGGCCGTATCCCGCTGATTATCGGTCGTGGCCTGACCACCAAAGCGCGTGAAGCGCTGGGTCTGCCGCACTCAGACGTTTTCCGTCAGGCGAAAGACGTGGCGGAAAGCAGCCGCGGCTTCTCTCTGGCGCAGAAAATGGTTGGCCGCGCCTGCGGTGTGAAAGGTATCCGTCCGGGCGCGTACTGCGAACCGAAGATGACTTCCGTGGGTTCCCAGGATACCACTGGCCCGATGACCCGTGACGAACTAAAAGACCTGGCGTGTCTGGGCTTCTCTTCTGACCTGGTGATGCAGTCCTTCTGTCACACTGCGGCGTATCCGAAGCCGGTGGACGTGAACACGCACCACACGCTGCCAGACTTCATCATGAACCGCGGCGGTGTGTCGCTGCGTCCGGGCGACGGCGTTATCCACTCCTGGCTGAACCGCATGCTGCTGCCGGATACCGTCGGTACTGGCGGTGACTCCCATACCCGTTTCCCGATTGGTATTTCCTTCCCGGCGGGCTCTGGTCTGGTGGCGTTTGCTGCCGCGACCGGCGTGATGCCGCTGGATATGCCGGAATCCGTGCTGGTGCGCTTCAAAGGCAAAATGCAGCCGGGCATCACTCTGCGCGATCTGGTACACGCCATCCCGCTGTATGCAATTAAACAGGGCCTGCTGACCGTGGAGAAGAAAGGGAAGAAAAACATCTTCTCTGGCCGCATCCTGGAAATTGAAGGTCTGCCGGATCTGAAAGTCGAGCAGGCGTTTGAACTGACCGATGCTTCCGCCGAGCGTTCCGCGGCCGGTTGTACCATCAAGCTGAACAAAGAACCGATTATCGAGTACCTGACCTCCAACATCGTGCTGCTGAAGTGGATGATTGCAGAAGGCTACGGCGATCGTCGTACGCTGGAACGTCGCGTGCAGGGCATGGAAAAATGGTTGGCGGATCCGCAGTTGCTGGAAGCCGATGCTGACGCGGAATACGCGGCGGTGATCGACATCGATCTGGCGGATATCAAAGAGCCGATCCTGTGTGCGCCGAACGATCCGGACGATGCGCGTTTGCTGTCCGACGTGCAGGGCGAGAAGATCGACGAAGTGTTCATCGGTTCCTGCATGACCAACATCGGCCACTTCCGCGCCGCTGGTAAGCTGCTGGATGCGCACAAAGGCCAACTGCCGACGCGCCTGTGGGTGGCTCCGCCGACCCGTATGGACGCGGCGCAACTGACCGAAGAAGGCTACTACAGCGTGTTTGGTAAGAGCGGCGCGCGTATTGAGATCCCTGGCTGTTCCCTGTGTATGGGTAACCAGGCGCGTGTGGCTGACGGCGCAACGGTGGTATCGACCTCTACCCGTAACTTCCCGAACCGTTTAGGTACCGGGGCAAACGTCTATCTGGCTTCTGCTGAGCTGGCGGCGGTTGCGGCGCTGATTGGCAAACTGCCTACAGCGGAAGAGTATCAGACCTATGTGGCGCAGGTGGATAAGACGGCGGTGGATACCTACCGTTATCTGAACTTCGACCAGCTTTCTCAGTACACCGAGAAAGCGGACGGCGTGATTTTCCAGACCGCAGTCTAATGCGCTAACGCATTTTGTGTAAAAACGCATCAATGCCCGGAGGAGTCTGCTTCTCCGGGCATTTTTATTTCTATTCCTTATACCCGCTACGCTTTTTTTCTGCCGCGCTGCTGCGATAATTACAGCAAGGCGCAATGCGGTATTGGCGCATTGCCGGGAGCAGAGGAAGACATTATGGATTACGAATTTCTGCGCGATATTACCGGAGTGGTAAAAGTGCGTATGTCCATGGGCCACGAGGTGGTGGGGCACTGGTTTAATGAAGAAGTGAAAGAGAACCTGGCCTTACTTGATGAAGTGGAACAGGCGGCGCGTGCGGTTAAGGGCAGTGAGCGCTCCTGGCAGCGAGCAGGGCATGAATACACGCTCTGGCTGGATGGCGAAGAGGTGATGATTCGCGCCAATCAGCTTGAGTTTTCAGGCGATGAAATGGAAGAGGGGATGAGCTACTACGACGAAGAGAGCTTTTCGCTCTGCGGCGTAGAGGATTTTCTGCAAGTGGTCGCGGCGTACCGTGAATTTGTCCATCAATCCTGAGAAATTTCAGATATCAATCAAGCCGGGTGAGACGAACCCGGCTTTTTTTTTCACAAAAATGATTATTTGATTTTTATTGATCATTATTAAACTGTGATCTGCCGCGTTTGCGCTTTTATTTTGATTGAATATAATCGTTATGATTTTATTTAATCACAACATAACAACAGGCGGGAAGACCATGAACATCAAGAAGGCAATAGAACGTGTACCCGGCGGCATGATGGTTGTGCCGTTGGTTATCGGTGCCATTATCAACACTTTTGCCCCGCAGGCGTTGCAGATTGGTGGATTCACCACTGCTTTATTTAAAAATGGCGCAGCTCCTCTAATTGGCGCGTTCCTGCTCTGCATGGGCGCAGGGATTAGCGTAAAGGCGGCGCCACAAGCTTTGTTACAAGGCGGTACGATTACGCTGACAAAATTACTTGTCGCCATCGCGATTGGCCTCGGGGTTGAACATCTGTTTGGCGCGGAAGGTATCTTTGGCTTAAGCGGTGTCGCCATTATTGCGGCAATGAGTAACTCCAATGGCGGGCTTTATGCGGCGCTGGTGGGGGAGTTTGGCAACGAACGTGATGTCGGTGCGATCTCTATCTTGTCGCTGAATGATGGGCCTTTCTTTACCATGATCGCATTGGGCGCGGCGGGTATGGCAAATATTCCTATCATGGCGCTGGTGGCGGTTTTGGTACCGCTGGTGGTAGGTATGATCCTCGGTAACCTCGATGCCAATATGCGTGACTTCCTGACCAAAGGCGGTCCGTTGCTCATTCCTTTCTTTGCCTTTGCGCTTGGGGCCGGTATTAACCTGGAAATGCTGCTGCAGGGCGGTCTGGCGGGCATTCTGTTGGGGGTGCTGACCACCTTTGTTGGCGGCTTCTTTAACATTCGCGCCGACCGTCTCGTCGGAGGGAGTGGTATTGCTGGCGCTGCTGCATCCAGTACTGCAGGGAACGCGGTGGCGACGCCGTTGGCGATAGCACAAGCCGATCCATCGCTGGCAGAGGTTGCTGCTGCGGCTGCGCCGTTGATCGCAGCGTCAGTCATCACGACAGCTATTCTGACGCCAATTCTTACGTCGTGGGTGGCGAAAAAGCAGGCGCGCCAGGCAGTTCAGGAGAACAAAGCATGAAAATGATCGTTATCGCCGATGATTTTACGGGGTCTAACGATACCGGCGTACAGTTGGCGAAAAAAGGCGCACGTACGGAGGTCATGCTCACACCTGCGCAGAAACCCTCTCGTCGCGCCGATGTTCTGGTCATCAACACCGAAAGTCGGGCGATGCCTGCAATGCAGGCCGCTGCAGCTGTACAACAGGCGTTAGCGCCATGGTGTGAAGAAGCGGTAACACCGCTGGTATACAAAAAAATCGACTCTACTTTCCGGGGCAATGTCGGGGCCGAAGTCACCTCAGCGATGCGTGCTGCTGGTCGGACGCTGGCCGTGATTGCGGCAGCGATCCCTGCTGCCGGGCGTACCACGCAGGGTGGATTATGTCTGGTACATGGCGTGCCGCTGTTAGAGACGGAATTTGCCAGCGATCCAAAAACACCCATTCACTCTTCTCGTATTGCTGAGCTGATTGCGTTGCAAAGCGATATCCCGGTACATGAGGTGTCGCTATCGGATGTGCGTCGGGGAAGCTTAAGTGCGCTGCTTCGCGCTTTTGCGACAGAAGGCGAATGCATGGTGGTTGTGGATGCAGTGGAAGAGCGAGATCTGTCGCTAATCGCGCACGCAGTCTGCGAACAAAAACAGATGCCGTTATTGGTTGGGGCGGCAGGGCTTGCCAATGCCTTACCTGCCGGAACGTTTATGCAAGAAAAGCAGGCATTACCGGTGCTGGTCGTGGCGGGCTCAATGAGCGAAGCAACGCGACGTCAGGTGGAAAAAGCGTTGTGCCAGGGCCGGGCAACGGTGGTTGAAATCGATGCCGCGCGATTGTCTGCATCGTCATTTGAGCAGGAAATGGCCTCTGTTGTTGAACAGGCTTGCGCGCAGTTGAGCCAGCAACAGCACACGATCTTGCGCACCAGTCGGCGTGCAGAAGACCGGAATATGATCGACTCGCTGTGCGCCAACCTGGGGATGAGCCGGCAACAGTTGGGAGAGCTGCTGAGTCGGCGTCTTGGAGAGATAACATTGCGGATTATTGAGCGGGCGCGTATCGGCGGTTTGTTCCTGACCGGAGGCGATATTGCTACGGCGGTCGCCAGTGCGCTGGGGGCAGAAGGGTATCGCATTCAAAGTGAGGTTGCCCCCTGTATTCCGTGTGGAACATTTGTGAACAGCGAGATTGATGACTTGCCAGTGATCACCAAAGCGGGTGGATTCGGTTCCGACACGACCCTTTGTGATGCGCTTTATTTTATTGAGGAGATGTACCGTGGTAACTAAAACTATTGCGATTACGATGGGAGATCCGGCGGGGATTGGTCCGGAAATTATTGTTAAA
>NZ_JAHLQZ010000129.1:0-11816 GCF_018919505.1 Citrobacter sp. S55_ASV_140 | reverse complement strand
CTCGTTAGGTCTGCTCGGCAGTTTTGCCGGACGCATCGGCAGCGGTATGCTGCCGTTTATGACGCCGGTGTTTTTACAGATTGGCCTCGGTTTTTCACCTTTTCATGCCGGGCTGATGATGGTCCCGATGGTGCTCGGCAGTATGAGCATGAAGCGCATTGTAGTACAGGTCGTTAACCGCTTTGGCTACCGCCGCGTACTGGTCGCCACAACGCTTGGCCTGTCGCTGGTCAGCCTGTTGCTGATGACCACCGCGCTGCTCGGCTGGTATTACGCCCTGCCCTTGGTGCTGTTCTTACAGGGAATGGTCAACTCAACGCGTTTTTCATCCATGAATACCCTGACGCTTAAAGACCTGCCAGACGATCTCGCCAGCAGCGGCAACAGCCTGCTGTCGATGATCATGCAATTGTCGATGAGTATCGGGGTGACTATCGCTGGCCTGTTGCTAGGTATGTTTGGCCAGCAGCATATCGCTATTGACAGCGGCAGTACGCATACCGTCTTTATGTATACCTGGCTGTGCATTGCATTCATTATTGCGCTGCCCGCCATTATTTTTGCCCGCGTGCCGAACGACACGCAAACTAACGCGGTGATTTCACGGCGCAGAAGGAGCACCTGATGAAGTTCTGGCGGCCCGGTATTACCGGCAAACTGTTTCTGGCGATTTTCGCCACCTGCATCGTGTTGCTGATCAGTATGCACTGGGCCGTACGCATTAGCTTCGAACGGGGTTTTATTGACTATATCAAACACGGTAACGAGCAGCGTCTGCAAATGCTCAGCGACGCGTTGAGCGAGCAGTATGAGCAGCATGGCAACTGGCGGTTCTTACGCAATAACGATCGTTTTGTTTTTCAGATCCTGCGCTCATTTGAACACGACAACGACGATGATAAACCTGGTCCCGGCATGCCGCCGCACGGCTGGCGTACCCAATTTTGGGTTGTTGATCAAAACGCTCGCGTGTTGGTCGGCCCGCGCGCTCCGGTCCCTCACGACGGTATGCGCCATCCTATCCGCGTCAACGGTAGCGAAGTGGGTGCCGTGATTGCCTCTCCCGTAGAGCGCTTAACGCGAAATACGGATATCAATTTCGACATGCAGCAAAGACGCTCCAGCTGGCTTATCGTCGCGCTCTCCACAATTCTGGCGGCGCTGGCAACGTTTACGCTGGCGCGCAGCCTGTTGGCCCCGGTCAAGCGACTGGTGGAAGGCACGCATAAACTGGCGGCAGGCGATTTCACCACCCGCGTTGCGCCGACCAGTACCGATGAGCTGGGCAAACTGGCGCAAGACTTCAACCAGCTTGCCAGTACACTGGAAAAAAACCAGCAGATGCGGCGTGACTTTATGGCCGATATTTCTCACGAACTGCGTACGCCGTTGGCGGTGCTACGCGGCGAGCTGGAAGCCATTCAGGATGGGGTACGCCAGTTTACCCCTGACTCCATTACCTCTTTACAGGCAGAAGTCGCAACGCTCACCAAACTGGTGGACGATCTTCATCAGCTCTCCATGTCCGATGAAGGCGCGCTGGCCTATCAGAAAACATCGCTGGATCTTATTCCCCTGCTGGAAGTGGCAAGCGGTGCATTTCGTGAACGCTTTGCCAGTCGTGGATTGACGATACAACTTTCTCTCCCGGACAGCATGACGGTATTTGGCGACAGAGATCGTCTGATGCAATTATTCAACAATCTGCTGGAAAACAGCCTGCGCTATACCGACAGCGGCGGTGGGCTGCATATCAGCGCCGAACAACGTGAACGAATGGTGTTATTAACCTTCGCGGATTCCGCTCCCGGCGTGAGTGAAGAGCAGTTGCAGAAGCTGTTTGAACGGTTTTATCGCACCGAAGGCTCGCGTAACCGCGCCAGCGGAGGTTCCGGCTTGGGGCTGGCGATTTGCGTCAATATCGTCCAGGCGCATAATGGTCTGATCCGCGCCGCCCATTCGCCTTTTGGCGGGGTTAGCATTACAGTAGAGCTACCGCTCGAACGCGATTTACAGAGAGATGTATGACAGAGTTACCCATTGATGAAAACACGCCACGTATTCTGATCGTGGAAGACGAACCCAAGCTGGGACAACTGCTTATCGACTATCTGCGGGCGGCAAGCTACGCGCCTACGCTCATCAGCCATGGCGATCTGGTTCTGCCTTACGTACGTCAAACGCCGCCCGATCTGATCTTATTGGATCTGATGCTGCCCGGCACCGATGGCCTGACCCTGTGTCGGGAAATTCGGCGTTTCTCTGAAGTTCCCATCATGATGGTAACCGCAAAAATCGAAGAGATTGATCGCCTGCTGGGACTGGAGATTGGTGCGGATGATTATATTTGTAAACCCTACAGCCCGCGCGAAGTCGTCGCTCGCGTGAAGACGATCCTGCGTCGTTGTAAACCTCAGCGCGAACTGCAACAAATGGATGCAGACAGCCCGCTAATTGTCGACGAAAGTCGTTTTCAGGCGTCGTGGCGGGGGAAAATGCTCGACTTAACGCCCGCGGAATTCCGCTTACTCAAAACGCTGTCACATGAGCCGGGAAAAGTGTTCTCCCGCGAGCAGTTGCTCAACCATCTGTATGACGATTACCGCGTCGTTACTGACCGCACCATCGACAGCCATATTAAGAACCTGCGACGCAAGCTGGAATCGCTGGATGCGGAGCAGTCATTTATCCGCGCGGTGTATGGCGTAGGGTATCGCTGGGAAGCCGATGCGTGCCGAATTGCGTAATCAGCGATAGTCCAAATGATATCGGGTAAGGCGAAGCGACCACCAGCACAATGACTTTACCTGCCCGCCCCTCAGCGCTACAATGCCCGCCCTTAATATGGGGGCACTCCCCTAACCGCCTCATTAAGTGAGGCGAGTCTGACCTGTCATCAGAACGAGATAATTATGTTTAAACCGGAACTCCTTTCCCCGGCGGGAACGCTGAAAAATATGCGTTACGCTTTCGCCTATGGCGCAGATGCTGTCTATGCGGGCCAACCGCGTTATTCACTGCGCGTACGCAACAACGAATTCAACCACGAAAACCTGCAGCTCGGCATTAATGAAGCCCATGAACTGGGTAAAAAATTCTATGTGGTGGTTAACATCGCGCCGCACAATGCCAAGCTGAAAACCTTCATTCGTGATCTGAAACCGGTGGTGGAAATGGGGCCGGATGCGCTGATCATGTCGGACCCGGGTCTGATTATGCTGGTGCGCGAGAACTTCCCTGACATGGATATTCACCTGTCGGTGCAGGCTAACGCCGTTAACTGGGCGACGGTCAAATTCTGGAAGCAGATGGGGCTGACCCGCGTGATCCTGTCTCGCGAGCTGTCGCTGGAAGAAATTGAAGAGATCCGTACCCAGGTGCCCGATATGGAGATTGAGATCTTCGTTCACGGCGCATTGTGCATGGCCTATTCCGGGCGCTGCCTGCTCTCTGGTTACATCAACAAGCGCGACCCGAACCAGGGCACCTGTACCAATGCCTGCCGCTGGGAATACAACGTGCAGGAAGGGAAAGAAGACGTGGTGGGCAATATCGTCCATAAGTACGAGCCGATCCCGGTACAAAACGTCGAACCCACGCTGGGTATTGGCGCGCCGACAGATAAAGTCTTTATGATTGAAGAAGCCCAGCGACCGGGTGAGTACATGACCGCGTTCGAAGACGAGCACGGCACTTACATCATGAACTCGAAGGATTTGCGTGCTATTGCCCACGTTGAACGTCTGACGCAGATGGGCGTGCATTCGCTGAAGATCGAAGGCCGTACCAAGTCATACTATTATTGTGCACGTACCGCGCAGGTTTATCGCAAAGCGATTGATGATGCCGCTGCCGGCAAACCGTTCGACCCGCAACTGCTGGAGACGCTGGAAGGTCTGGCGCATCGCGGTTACACCGAAGGATTCCTGCGCCGCCATACGCATGACGACTATCAGAACTACGAATACGGTTTCTCTGTGTCGGAGCGTCAGCAGTTTGTTGGCGAATTTACCGGCGAACGTAAAGGCGAACTTGCAGCCGTACTGGTGAAAAACAAATTCACCGTCGGCGACAGCCTGGAGTTGATGACCCCACAGGGCAATATCAACTTTACCCTTGAGCAGATGGAAAACGCGAAAGGCGAAGCCATGCCGGTTGCTCCGGGCGATGGTTACACCGTGTGGATGCCGGTACCTGAGGATATCGATCTGAATTATGCCTTGCTAATGCGTAATTTTGCCGGTGAGTCCACACGTAACCCGCATGCTAAGTAGTTAATTACGGTTATTTTTCAGCGATCGGAAGATTCTTAGAAATCGATCACATACCGTTTCGTTCATTAAGGGTATTATCCCACCCGCTGAAAAACATAACCCATAAATGCTAGCTGTACCAGGAACCACCTCCTTAGCCTGCGTAATCTCCCTTACGCAGGCTTATTTTTTTGCCTGCTGGTTAAATACTCCGGGTACCCCCAATTCAAATCACAACATTCAGGCGAAAAAAAACCGGGCATTACGCCCGGCTCATTAGTGATTAGAACTTAATGTGCGGCTTCTGGCTTGTGCTTTTGCGCACTCTGGAAACCATAGGTCAGCTCATTTTTCTCTTTATCCAACTCAACGGTTACCTGACCACCATCCACCAGCGAACCAAACAGCAGTTCGTTGGCCAATGGTTTTTTCAGGTTGTCCTGAACAACACGCGTCATTGGACGTGCGCCCATCGCGCGGTCATAGCCTTTCTCAGCCAGCCAGTTACGTGCTTCCTGGCTTACTTCCAGCGAGACGCCTTTCTGATCCAGCTGTACCTGCAACTCGACAATAAACTTATCAACAACCTGATGAATCACCTCGGTAGAGAGATGGTCAAACCAGATAATATTGTCGAGACGGTTACGGAACTCCGGCGTAAACACTTTTTTGATTTCGCCCATCGCATCAGTGCTGTTGTCCTGATGAATAAGCCCAATCGATTTACGCTCGGTCTCACGTACCCCGGCGTTGGTGGTCATGACCAGCACCACATTACGGAAGTCCGCCTTACGGCCATTATTGTCGGTCAGCGTACCGTTATCCATTACCTGCAGCAGCAGGTTAAAGACATCCGGGTGCGCTTTTTCGATTTCATCCAACAGCAGGACCGCATGCGGGTGTTTAATGACCGCGTCGGTCAGCAAACCGCCCTGGTCATAACCGACATATCCCGGAGGCGCACCAATCAGACGACTGACGGTGTGACGTTCCATATACTCGGACATATCAAAACGCAGCAGCTCAATGCCGAGCGCTTTGGACAGCTGCACCGTGACTTCGGTCTTACCAACGCCAGTCGGTCCGGCAAACAGGAATGAACCGACAGGTTTATGCTCATGGCCGAGACCGGCACGGCTCATTTTGATCGCTTCAGTCAGCGCCTCAATGGCTTTATCTTGTCCGAATACCAGCATTTTCAGACGGTTACCCAGATTTTTCAGCGTATCACGATCGCTCTGCGACACGCTCTTCTCCGGGATACGCGCGATGCGGGCCACCACGGACTCAATATCGGCAACGTTAACGGTTTTCTTGCGTTTGCTGACCGGTAACAGACGCGCACGCGCCCCCGCTTCATCGATCACATCAATGGCTTTATCCGGCAGATGACGATCGTTGATGTATTTCACCGCCAGTTCGACCGCGGCACGCACTGCTTTCGCGGTGTAGCGAACGTCATGGTGCGCTTCGTATTTCGGTTTCAGACCGTTGATAATCTGCACGGTCTCTTCTACCGACGGCTCAGTGATATCAATTTTCTGGAAACGGCGCGCTAACGCCCGGTCCTTCTCAAAAATATTGCTGAATTCCTGATAGGTCGTGGAGCCTATCACACGGATTTTACCGCTGGAGAGCAGAGGCTTGATTAAGTTCGCCGCATCCACCTGGCCACCCGATGCCGCACCCGCGCCGATAATGGTGTGGATCTCATCAATAAACAGGATGCTGTTGGTATCCTGTTCCAGCTGTTTCAGCAGCGCCTTAAAGCGTTTTTCAAAATCGCCGCGGTATTTGGTGCCCGCCAGCAGCGACCCGATATCCAGAGAGTAAAGGGTGCAGTCCGCCATAACTTCCGGCACGTCGCCCTGGACAATACGCCAGGCAAGGCCTTCGGCAATCGCGGTTTTACCGACGCCAGATTCACCCACCAACAGCGGGTTGTTTTTTCTACGGCGGCAGAGTACCTGAATGGCGCGCTCCAGCTCTTTTTCCCGGCCAATGAGCGGATCAATTCCACCCACACGGGCAAGCTGGTTAAGGTTAGTCGTGAAGTTCTCCATACGGTCCTCCCCGCCAGCTTGCTCTTCGTTATTTGGCTGATTCCCGGAGTCAGAAGACTGACTTGGTTCGTCTTTGCGCGTGCCATGAGAAATAAAATTCACCACGTCCAGGCGACTCACTTCATGCTTGCGCAGCAGATAGGCCGCCTGAGATTCCTGCTCGCTAAAAATGGCTACCAGAACATTTGCGCCGGTAACTTCATTGCGCCCGGAGGACTGAACATGAAAGACCGCACGTGCAGTACACGCTGAAAACTCAACGTTGGCTGCGTGTCGCGCTCTTCTTCACTGGCAGGCAATACGGGTGTGGTTTGTTCAATGAAGGCTTCGAGTTCCTGACGGAGCGCCACCAGATCCACAGAACACGCTTCCAGCGCTTCGCGGGCCGATGGGTTACTGAGCAACGCCAGTAACAAGTGCTCGACGGTCATAAACTCATGTCGGTGCTCGCGCGCTCTGGCGAAAGCCATGTTTAAACTGAGTTCCAGTTCTTGATTGAGCATAGGCACCTCCCCCAATATTTATGCCTGCATTCAGGCTTTTTCCAGCGTACACAGCAACGGATGCTCGTTCTCCCTTGCATATTTGTTCACCATCGCGACTTTGGTTTCAGCCACTTCGGCAGTGAATACGCCGCAGATAGCTTTACCTTGATAGTGAACTGCAAGCATCAGTTGCGTTGCACGTTCTACATCATAAGAAAAGAATTTTTGTAACACGTCAATAACAAACTCCATCGGAGTGTAATCATCATTGATTAATATCACTTTATACATAGATGGCGGTTTTAGCGCGTCGCGCAATTTGTCTTCCGCCAGCAGATCGAAATCCAGCCAGTCGTTCGTCTTACTCATTGTCAGTCGTCATCTTCAGTTACGGTTTCCGGCAGAAAATGTTGCCGCTGACAAGCAGCCTATGCACACAATCAATCTACCTCAAGTATTAGATAACTATCATCTATTAGTGTCATCCGCGACATCTGTCACAGAACCGACAATAGCGTTAACTGCTTCAAATTTTGATGCATTTTTACCCTATTCCATCCGTCTGACGCTTGACGCCCCGCCTGATTTCTCTAAATTGTAGTTTCGAGAGTTGGCGAGGTTTTGAACAGCCCCCACTCCGCAACCGGTTCATTCCATCTTACTTATATAAGATCTACGAAGGATGTCGAAGTATGGAAACGGGTACTGTTAAGTGGTTCAACAACGCCAAAGGGTTTGGTTTCATCTGCCCCGAAGGCGGCGGCGAAGACATTTTCGCCCATTACTCCACCATTCAGATGGATGGTTACAGAACGCTAAAAGCCGGACAGTCTGTCCAGTTTGATGTCCACCAGGGGCCAAAAGGCAATCATGCCAGTGTCATCGTGCCTGTCATTGAAGCAGAAGCCGTCGCTTAACCCTTCTGTTTCATTGTGTACATCCCGCAGTCAAAATGCCAGCCCTTGCGGCTGGCATTTTTATCTCTGTAACATTATTCCCGCGCTAACGCATCTACCGGATCAAGCCGCGCCGCATTACGCGCCGGTAACCAGCCAAACAAAATTCCGGTAGCGGTTGAGCACAGGAATGCCGTGAGCAGCGCAACGGGTGAGAAGCCAATTTCCCAGCCGGGCAGGAATAACTGTAGCGTAAAGGCGATCAGCATCGACAACGTGATGCCCAACGCGCCGCCAACCAGACATACCAGCACCGCTTCAATGAGGAACTGTTGCAGCACATCACTGGCGCGCGCGCCAACCGCCATACGAATGCCAATCTCGCGCGTTCGTTCGGTTACCGAAACCAGCATAATATTCATCACGCCGATCCCACCTACCACCAGCGAAATGACCGCCACCAGCGTCAGGAAGAGTTGTAATGTACGTGTGGTCTTTTCGGCGGTTTTCAAGACGCCGTCCATATTCCAGGTAAAGAAATCTTTCTTCCCATGGCGTAACGACAACAGACGGGTAAGTTGCTGCTCAGCCTGAGCGCTATCAAAACCGTCCTTCACTCGCACGGTGATTGAGTTCAGCCACGATTGCCCCATAATTCGCCCGGACATGGTGCTGTAAGGCAGCCAGACCCGCAGGATCTTACTACTGCCGAACATCGACTGTTTCTCCTCTGCAACGCCAATCACCGTAGCAGGCATATTTCCCACCAAAATGACCTCGCCCACCACCTTCGCTTTGTTGGGGAACAACTGACGTCGGGTATTACTGTCAAGCACCACCACCTGCGCCCGACCAGCCAGTTGCTCAGCGTTAAAGGTGGTGCCTTCGCTAAACGTCATGCCATAGACATTGAAATAGTCGCCGCTAACGCCGTTCGCACTGGCTGCCACGTCAATATTACCGTAGCGTAGCCGCAGGTTCTTCGACACCGCAGGCGTCACCGAACTCACCCAGGGCTGTTTCTGCAGCGCGGTTAAATCATCATATTTCAGCGCCTGTTGATACTGCGGATCGTCATCGCCGAAATCTTTGCCGGGATAGATATCAATGGTATTGGTACCGATAGCGCGAATGTCTGCCAGCACCAGCTGTTTTGCCGCATCCCCCACCACCACAATTGAAACCACCGAAGCAATACCGATGATAATCCCCAGCATGGTCAGCAGCGTACGCATCTTATTCGCAGCCATTGCCAGCCAGGCCATGGTGAGCGCTTCGCGAAAACCGCTGATAAACTGACTCCAGCCGGATACTGTTTTCACTGTCGACTCGGAGATTTCGCGTCCGCCAGAAGATTTGTGCGGCGGCGGATTACGTACGATCTCTCCGTCGCGAATTTCAATGACGCGCTCGGCCTGCGCGGCGACCTGGCTGTCGTGCGTAACGATAATTACCGTATGTCCGCGATCGCGAAGTTGATGCAAAATCGCCATCACCTCTTCGCCAGAATGGCTATCCAACGCGCCGGTGGGTTCGTCGGCAAGAATCACCTGCCCACCGTTCATCAGCGCACGCGCAATACTGACCCGCTGCTGCTGACCACCGGAAAGCTGGGAAGGCTGATAGTCAACCCTGTCGCCCAGCCCCAGCCGCTGGAGTAATTCCTGCGCACGAGCCAGACGTTGCTTACGTTCAGTCCCGGCATAGACCGCTGGCACCTCAACATTTTGCGCGGCGCTCAAATGCGACAGCAAATGATAACGCTGGAAGATAAAACCGAAATGCTCGCGTCGCAGCTGCGCTAACGCATCGCTATCGAGAGTGGATACATCGCGCCCGGCCACCCGATACGTGCCGCTGGTAGGTTTATCAAGACAGCCGAGAATGTTCATCAGCGTTGATTTACCCGAACCAGACGCGCCGACAATCGCCACCATTTCACCGGCCTGAATGCTCAAGGAAACGTCCTTTAACACCTCGACCTGCCCTTCGCCTGACGGGTAACTGCGGCGGATATTGCTCAGCTCAAGCAATGCCGTCATTTCGCCACTCCAGGATTGCCCTCGCCGGTAATGACTTCATCTCCCTCTTCCAGCCCCTTCACAATCTCCACATCGGTGTCATTGCGCGCGCCGATCACCACCTCACGCTCGCGGGTTTCGCCGTTACGCAGCAGCCTGACGTTATAGCGATTATTGCCAATAGGATCGCCCAGCGCCGACAGCGGGATAGTCAGGACATTTTTGACATCCGTGAGCTGAATATGAACTTGTGCGGTCATATCCAGACGCAGGATCCCTTTCGGATTAGGCACTTCAAAGCGGGCATAGTAGAAAATCGCATCATTCACTTTTTCCGGCGTCGGCAGGACATCTTTCAGCGTACCTTCGTAGCGCGTCTGTGGATCGCCCAGGACGGTGAACCAGGCTTTTTGTCCGGGATGCAGGTGAATAACATCCGCCTCGGAAACCTGCGCTTTCACCAGCATGGTACTCATGTCTGCTAGCGTCAGAATGTTAGGCGCCTGCTGGGCGGCAATAACGGTTTGTCCTTGCAGGGTGGTTATTTGCGTAACCTCGCCCGCCATCGGCGCCACAATGCGGGTGTAATCAAGGTTGGTCTTTGCTGTATCAAGAGAGGCTTGATTACGCTTAATCTGCGCATCAATGGTGCCGATTTGCGCCTGTTTGACCGCCATTTCGGTAGCCGCGGTATCGAGATCCTGTTGTGAAACCGCCTGGGTTTTCGCCAACTGTTGCTGACGGGAAAGCGTCACCCGCGCCAGCTTCCACTCGGCTTCAGCCTGTAAACGCTGAGCGCGTAATTCCATCAGCGTCGCTTCAACCTCTTTGATCTGGTTTTGCGCCTGTTCAGGATCGATAACGCCAAGCAGTTGATCTTTTTTTACTTTATCGCCAATCGCGACCGACAGCGTTTTTAACTGCCCACTGACCTGCGCCCCGACGTCAACTTTTCGCAGCGCATCCAGTTTCCCGGTTGCCAGTACGCTTTGCTGAAGATCGCCTGGACGAACAATTAACGTTTGATACTGAGGTAAAGGCGCATTAAGCGTTCGCCATAGTGCAATTATCGCCACAATAAGGATGATGGCGAAGATAAAATAGCGTTTTTTGATTTTTCCCTTGAGCTTCATAAATGTCCCAATTTCCCCCAATACGTCCATCAGAGTGGAGTGTTAAACGTCAACGTTAAATAAATAGCCGTTGAAAAGCGCAAGAATAACAGAGTTATTGATGAATGGTTAAGATCCGCTGTGCTGAAATTAATGCCAGGGTATCAATCGGATTTATATTATGAGTCAACTAACTGAAAGCGCTTTTCTTTCCAGCAAACCCATCACCAGCCTGGGTCTTTTTTACAGCCTGAGCCGCGGTCAATTACGGCCTGCACAGTGTTGGGATAAACGGAGCTTTCGGCGTAAGTTTATCTGGCGTTCATTGCTGATACCTCGCCTTACCCAGGAATGGATGACTGAACTGGCGCAGTGGCCGGAGCTTGAAGACCTGCTCGCCCGTCAACCCCGACTGCCCGTTCGTCTGCATCGTCCTTACCTTGCCGCCAACTTCGATCCCAGAATGCGATTAGATGCGGTGCGTTTTCATTATCATGTTATCCGCCATGCATTTTTACCTGGTGAATTTAACGCTTTATTAAGTCATGACGGCTTACAGTTGGCGCAAATTGCAGGTAAAGATAACGAGATATTTACCGTGACCATGATGATGTTTCCGGTACTGGATAAAGAGGGTGAAAGTACCATTCTGGTGCGAAATGGCGATGGTGACGAACTGACTAAAATGACATTTACGTTCTGCGAATATAATGGGAAAAGTACATTATTTATCGGCGGCATGCAGGGCAATTCACAACTTCCGCACGAAGCAACACAAAAAGCGACCAAATCCTGCCACGGAATATTCCCCAAACGCCTTGTTATGGAAGCCATTTGTCGTTTAGCGGAACAATTGAATATCGAAAAGGTAATGGCTGTCAGTAACGAGCAGCATATCTTTCGCAGTCCGCGTTACAACGATAAAAACAAAGTGATTCTTTCCGACTACAACGCATTTTGGGCGTCGCTTGGCGGCGAGTGCGACA
>NZ_JAHLQZ010000128.1:0-11818 GCF_018919505.1 Citrobacter sp. S55_ASV_140 | reverse complement strand
CCTATAAATAGTGGATCGGTTAGCGGAAGGTGTTTAGCGAGTCTAATTCCGGCTTTAAGTGTCACTTCTTGGCTGTAGAAATTAATTAGCGTAAATTTTATCTCGTCGAGCGTTATTAATGAGGTTAAATTTGAAAGATATTGTTTTGCAGTCGAAACTTGAAATGGCTAAAACTCTTTATGCTAATGGTGTGAGTTTATATTATATCTCACTGGCCACAGGCTTAAGTTGGCGTGCATTAATGACAGAATTAACGTTTATCGCCAGTCATGAAATTATTCGGCAAAAAACTGACGCTCGCAAACCCAGAGTTTAAATAATTCACCTGTCTATTACCCATCCTGCAAAATTTGAAAGGTAACGTTAATATGTATATTTCGCCACTGCCGCTCGCGGCGGACTCTGATGTTGATAAATTGAGAGATGATATTGCTAATAAACTTTTATTTACTATTGGCAAAGATCCCGCCATCGCCACGAAACGGGAGTGGCTTAATGCGACGTTATATGCGGTACGCGATCGAATGGTCGAGCGCTGGCACCGTTCTAATCGGGCACAATTCTCTCAGGATGCGCGCCAGGTTTATTATCTGTCGATGGAATTTTTAATTGGCCGTACGCTGTCTAATGCGTTGCTCTCGTTAGATATTTACGACGAAGTCAGAAGCGCGCTTGAGGCAATGGGGCTGGAACTGGAAGAGCTGATTGACGAGGAAAATGATCCTGGACTTGGGAATGGCGGCCTTGGACGACTGGCGGCTTGTTTCCTTGATTCGCTGGCAACGCTTGGCCTGCCGGGATGCGGATACGGCATTCGCTATAACTACGGTATGTTTAAACAAAATATTGTCGATGGCGTGCAAAAAGAGTCGCTGGACTATTGGTTAGAATATGGTAATCCGTGGGAATTCAAACGTCATAATACGCATTATAAAGTGCGCTTTGGCGGGCGACTGCAACAAGAAGGGAATAAAACCCGCTGGCTTGAAACTGAAGATATTCTGGCGGTGGCCCATGATCAGATTATCCCCGGCTATGCGACGGACACCACCAATACATTGCGGTTGTGGAACGTTCAGGTAAATAGTGAGGTCAATGCGGGCAAACTGAATCAGCAGGAAGACTTTGCTACGGAAGTGGAAAACAAATATCACTTCGAGCGGATCTCGCGAGTTTTGTACCCGGATGATTCGACTGATGCAGGGCGAGAACTGCGTTTACGCCAGGCCTATTTCCTGGCCTCGGCCACGATTCAGGACATCCTGAGCCGACATTATCAGTTGCACCGCACATACGATAATCTGGCCGATAAAATCGCTATCCACCTCAATGATACGCATCCGGTGCTGGCGATCCCTGAGCTGATGCGTTTGTTGATCGATCATCACCAGTTTAGTTGGGATAACGCGTTTGACGTGACCTGTCAGATTTTTTCTTATACCAACCATACGTTGATGAGCGAGGCGCTGGAAACCTGGCCGGTAGAAATGTTAAGTCGAATTTTACCGCGTCATTTGCAGATTATTTTTGAGATTAACGACCGCTTCCTGAAGACGTTACAGGAGCGCTATCGCGATGACAGTGAACTGTTGCAGCGCGTATCGCTGATTGATGAATCTAATGGGCGCGTGGTGCGCATGGCCTGGCTGGCGGTGGTTGTCAGCCATAAGGTAAATGGCGTGTCGGCGTTGCATTCAAAACTGATGACCGACTCTCTGTTTGCTGATTTTGCGCGTATATTTCCTCTGCGTTTCACCAACGTAACCAACGGTGTCACGGCGCGGCGTTGGCTGGCGCTGGCTAATCCTCCGCTTGCCAATGTGCTGGATGAGAATATTGGCGAAAGCTGGCGGACCAAATTAATGCAATTGGGCGAGTTAAAGCAATACATAGATTATCCGACGGTGAATGAGGCGGTACGCCGGGCGAAGTATGAAAATAAGCAGCGACTGGCGCAACATATTGCCACCTATTACGGCGTGGTGGTGAATCCAGATGCGTTGTTTGATGTGCAGGTGAAACGTATTCACGAATACAAGCGGCAGCTTATGAATGTGCTGCATGTGATCACGCGCTATAACCGGATTAAAGCCGCGCCGGATGCCAACTGGGTTCCACGGGTGAATATTTTTGCCGGAAAAGCCGCCTCGTCTTATTACATGGCGAAGCAAATTATCCGCTTAATTAATGATGTGGCGCAGTTAGTCAACAATGACCCGCAAACAGGCGGCAAACTGAAGGTGGTTTTCATCCCGGATTACAGCGTTAGTCTCGCACAGCTAATTATTCCGGCTGCCGATCTGTCAGAGCAAATTTCCCTGGCCGGGACGGAAGCCTCCGGGACCAGCAATATGAAGTTTGGTATGAATGGCGCGTTGACCATCGGTACGCTCGACGGTGCGAATATTGAAATGCGCGAGTACGTTGGGGAAGATAACATCTTCATCTTTGGTAATACGGCTAATCAGGTTGCAGCCTTACGACGCGATGGCTATGACCCGCGACGCCTCTTTGAAAATGATGAGGAACTGCACCTGGCGCTGACGCAAATCGGTACGGGTATGTTCAGCCCTCAGGAGCCCGGACGTTACAGAGACGTGCTGGATTCATTAATCAATTTTGGCGACAACTATCAGGTGTTGGCGGATTACCGCAGCTATGTGAACTGTCAGGATGCGGTGGATGAGCTGTATCGAACTCCCCGGGAGTGGACGACCAGGACGATGCACAATATTGCCAACATGGGGTATTTCTCATCGGACAGAACGGTGCAGGAATATGCCGACCATATCTGGCGCATAGCTAAAATTCACGTATAGCAATTTTCCCAACGCTGAGCCTCCCTGGTTTTCATAACAGGGAGGCGGTTTGCAAATCGGCCAGAATGGGGGAGAGGATCTTATGGGTATTGCTGTCTTTGCGCGATGAAGCAAACACGCTAAATTGCGGCAGGGGAAACGGCGTGTTTATTTTTTTCAGCCCATACAGATGAGCATGTGTTGCAAATACCTTTTCCGGGATCACCCCTATACAATGGGTATTGGATACAATCGTCAGTATCGCCGTAAATGATGAGGTCAGCAGGCAGCGATCCCCGGATCTGAATTTTTTATCTACAATACTGCGATGGTAAATGATTTTTTCATTCTTGGTATTATAACCCACCAGGTTCGCGTTTCTGAATTGTGCTTCGCTAATGGAACTACCGTATAAATCGTTATTCTGCGACGCTACCAGTACCAGGCGCATATCGCATATTTTCTGGCATGAAAGGCTTGCTGACTCAACGGAAAAAGTTGAAAAAATGGCATCCGCCTGGCGCATATTCAATAACTCAATAATGCTCTGTTCATTCAGGTCGGCGGTGAGATGCAAGAGACTGATATCGGCGTCGGTATCGATTATCCTCGCGGTAACGTCGGGAATGACGATAGGGGAAATAAAAGATTCCGTATAGAGCGTTAGCCTTTTTTTGGCGGCAGGCGTGGAAAGCGGCATCAGCAACGACAGTTTGTCGATAATAGGGATCGTTTTATCATAAAGCTCATCAGAGTAGACCGTCGGTAACAGCGCATTTCCGCTGCGGACAAACAGATTATCCCCCATCATTTCGCGCAGTTTTCTCAAGGACTGGCTGACGGCAGAGGGTGAGATATTCAACATATCAGCGACTCGGGAGATACTGCCTACGCTATAGATCAAACAGAAAATCGTCAGCAGATTGAGATCAATTTTTGAGAGCGTGCGAATTTTCTCTGCATCATTTGCTTTCGACATAGACCCCTCATAATCAGCACTACGGCAGTAATCACATCAGGTATAGCAAAAAATGTCATGCCAGCGGGAAACTGACTCTTTTCGCTAAGCGCATCGCCTGGAGTTGTAACATTGTAAATTATGTTAATCAATTGAGCTTTGTTGATGTAGGACATCTATTTGTTCAAAAAACAACCATACTATTAAGTTGCACCATGGTTGGAAAGAGGAGGAACAAAGTATGGTTGTTGACAGACTGAGAACCGATCTTCTCAACAAATTGATAAACGCCCGTATCGAACTTGCCGCTTATCTGCTGTTGAGAAAAGCGAAAGGCTACATGTCAGTCAGCGAGAGCGATCGTCTGCGTGATAATTTTTTTGTGCTGAATCGCGAATTGCACGAGCAATCACAGCTTCACGGTATGCATCTTGATCAGGAAGAGTGGAATGCCCTTCATCGTGCTGAAGGGGCGTTAGCCGCCGCCGCTGTTTGTCTTATGAGTGGACATCACGATTGTCCAACTTTTATCGCCGTTAACGCAGAGAAACTGGAAAACTGCCTGACAACGCTGACGCTGAGCATCCAGTGTTTGCAATCTTATCCAACGCTGGAACACGTCTGAATCAGGGGGAGGGCGCTCCCCCTTTTCGTTAAGATTATGTAAATGTGACGGGGTAATTCCCCCTGCTGGCTACGCTTTATGCAGAGCCATTAAGGAGGTGTTATGCGTCGACTCTTTCTCTGTGCTATCCCACTTGCGCTATTTTCCTCTTATGCCGCCGCGGTAAAGGTGGAGGTGCTGCAAACCAAACTTGATCACCCGTGGTCGCTGGCTTTTTTACCCGATAATCGCGGTATATTAATTACCCTTAAAGGAGGTCAGCTTCGACTTTGGCAACCTGATAAGGGGCTTTCCGACCCGCTGACCGGCGTACCTAAAGTCTGGGCGAATGGTCAGGGAGGATTGTTGGATGTGGCGTTAGCGCCTGATTTTGCACAATCCCGGCGAGTGTGGCTCAGCTTTGCTGAAGTCGACAGTGAAGGTAAAGCCGGCACGGCGGTAGGTTACGGACGCCTGAGCGACGATCTCAAACACCTGCAAGCGTTCCAGACCGTTTTTCGCCAACAGCCGAAGCTCTCAACCGGAAACCATTTTGGCGGGCGCATGGTGTTTGATGGCCATGGCTATCTGTTTATTGGCCTGGGTGAAAATAACCAACGTGCAACCGCGCAGGATCTGGATAAATTGCAGGGCAAGGTGGTACGTCTGACCGACGAGGGCAAAACACCGCCGGATAATCCGTTTGTGAATCAGGCGGGGGCGCGGGCAGAAATTTGGTCGTATGGCATCCGTAATCCACAAGGTATGGCGATGAATCCGTGGAGTGATGCGCTGTGGCTCAATGAGCATGGTCCGCGCGGAGGCGATGAAATCAATATCCCCGCAAGAGGCAAAAACTACGGTTGGCCGATCGCGACCTGGGGGATTAACTATAGTGGTCTCAAAATTCCCGAAGCAAAAGGCCAAATTGTTGCGGGTACTGAGCAACCCATCTTTTACTGGGAAAAGTCACCGGCGGTCAGCGGAATGGCTTTTTATCATAGCGATACCTTCCCGCAGTGGCGGCAGAAGTTATTCATTGGCGCATTGAAAGATAAAGAGGTGATCGTGCTGAGCGTCAAAGGGAATGCGGTCACGGAGGATGGTCGCATTTTACAGGATAGAGGGCAGCGGATCCGCGATGTGCGCGTCGGACCAGACGGCTATTTGTACGTGTTAACCGACGAGTCCGACGGGGAATTATTGAAAGTGAGTCCCTGAGCTGATTAGCTGACCGGGATCATTACCACTTTTTGAAATGCCGGGCGTTCAGTCAGTTGCTGATACCAGCGTTCCAGGTGTGGACGCGGGGTCCAGGTGAGACCAACGTTGAACAGGTTATAGACGAATGGCGCAATGGCGATATCCGCCGTGCCGAATTCAGCTCCGGAGAACCACGGCTGGTCCGCCAGCGTGTTATCCAGAATAGCAAACAGGTTATCGCAAACCTGAGTACTTGCCTCAATGGCTGCCATGTCGCGCTGATCGGCCGGCGTTCTGACCAGACCAAATAAGATAACCCGGTGCGTAGGACTCAGCGTCTGGTTCGCCCAGTCCATCCATTTTTCGCCGACGGCACGCGCGGCCGGGGCGTCAATCCATAAGCGATTTTGTCCGTACTGAGCCGCCAGATAACGGACAATGGTATTTGATTCCCACAGGACAACGTCCGTTTCATCATCGCGTAGCAGTGGGACCAACCCGTTCGGGTTCATCGCCAGATAGTCGGCGTCGCGGTTACCGCCATGCTGCCCGCCCGCCAGAATTTGGTTGTACGGCAGTTCCAGTTCTTCAAGCGTCCACAATACTTTTTTTACGTTGGTCGAGTTATTGCGACCCCACAGTGTAATCATAGTAACCCCGCAAATTAATTGAGCAGCTTCATGGCTGCAGATACCCTCTGACTCGCTCACATGGTGGGGTAAACCTAATATTTACGCAACAACGTCTAAAAAAATCGTGCCAGGGGCAGCGCTGCGCGGCGTTATTGCATAAACTTTAAAAACTTTACCAACTTACGGTTTCTTTAAGCTCGTTAGTGCGTTATTACTCACCGCACTTATTTTACACGTCATCCATCAGACTTTTTCTGCAATGGGTTGGCCGAGGTTGTCTGGCCAGTTTTGTGTAAACACGGTGTGGTATGACGTGGTTTTTTAGAATGGATACTCGGGTGGCATTTATGACGCAATACTTCTCTTCACTTCGCAGCTTTGCTGCAGGTTCTGCACTCTTAATCCTTTTGGCGCCGACCGTACAGGCGGCGGAGCAACCCACGGCTCCTCCGAGCGTGGACGCGCGTGCATGGATCCTGATGGATTACGCCAGCGGCAAGGTGCTGGCGGAAGGTAATGCTGATGAGAAACTGGATCCTGCCAGTCTGACCAAGATTATGACCAGCTATGTGGTCGGTCAGGCGCTGAAGGCCGGAAAAATTAATCTCAACGACATGGTCACCGTGGGCAAAGATGCCTGGGCGACCGGTAATCCGGCCCTGCGCGGTTCGTCGGTTATGTTCCTCAAACCTGGCGATCAGGTTGCGGTATCCGATCTGAACAAAGGCGTTATCATTCAGTCTGGTAATGATGCCTGTATCGCACTCGCTGATTACGTTGCCGGGAGCCAGGAGTCCTTCATCGGTCTGATGAACGGTTACGCGAAAAAGCTGGGACTGACCAATACCACGTTCCAGACGGTGCATGGCCTGGATGCGGCAGGGCAGTTCAGTACCGCGCGTGATATGGCGTTGCTTGGCAAGGCGTTAATCCACGATGTGCCCGAAGAGTACGCTATTCACAAAGAGAAAGAGTTTACCTTTAATAAAATTCGCCAGCCGAACCGCAACCGTCTGTTGTGGAGCACCAACCTGAACGTGGACGGAATGAAAACCGGTACCACAGCGGGCGCAGGTTATAACCTCGTCGCTTCCGCGACCCAGGGGGATATGCGCCTGATCTCCGTCGTGCTGGGAGCAAAAACCGACCGTATCCGTTTTAATGAATCCGAAAAGCTGCTGACCTGGGGCTTCCGCTTCTTTGAAACCGTTACGCCGATCAAGCCGGATGCCACCTTCGTGACTCAGCGCGTCTGGTTTGGCGATAAGAGCGAAGTCAATTTGGGTGCCGGGGAAGCGGGTTCGGTTACCATCCCGCGCGGTCAGCTTAAGAACCTGAAAGCCAGCTTTACGCTGACCGAGCCACAGTTAACCGCGCCGCTGAAAAAGGGGCAGGTTGTGGGGACTATCGACTTCCAGTTGAACGGTAAATCTATCGAGCAGCGTCCGTTGATGGTGATGGAAGCGGTGGAAGAAGGTGGTTTCTTTAGCCGGATGTGGGATTTTGTGATGATGAAGTTCCACCAGTGGTTTGGCGGTTGGTTCTCTTAATCTAACCGATTGCCGGATGGCGCTACTATCGCTGTCCGGCAGTATCACCTAATACAACAGCTTTATGCGTTGCGCCTTAGCGTATTCCACAAACTCATCGTCGGGGCGGCTATCACTGATGATGGTATCAAAACGTTTTAATTCCCCCATCCTCGCAGGACGTACCTTCCCAAACTTGCTGTGGTCGACCACCAGAACGTGATGCTGCGCCATCGACATTGCCCAGTGTTTCACCGCTAATTCTTCCAGATTAAAGCAGGTCGCGCCTTTCTCAATGTGCACGCCTGCCGCGGAATAAAAGGCGATATCCGGGCACAGATTATTCAGTGTTTCCTGAAAATCGAGCGGTTTGAAGATGGCGTTACTGGCATGAAATTCCCCACCACACAGAATGACGCGACACTGCGGTTTTTCCTGCAATACCAGAAACGTATTTAGCGAGTAGCAGATTGCGGTGAAAGGCAGTTCATTGTCGATAGCCTCAATAATCCACGGCGTGGTCGTGCCGCAGTCGAAAAAGATGGTCTGATGCGCCTGTACGAGGCTCGCCGCCTGCTGGGCGGCACGGCGCTTTTCATCAACCAGACGGGATTTTTGATCGCTGATTAAATAGTGGTTGGCGCTGCGGGGCTCCAGAACAATATAGCCCCCGAGCAAGACGACAGGCGCATTGTTATTATTCAGGTCGCGACGAATGGTCATCTCAGATACGCCCAGCAGCGTCGCGGCTTCTTTGAGGTGTAATTTATCGCTGCGTTTCAGCGCCTGTAGCAACTGACCAATACGCTCGTCGCGTCGAGTTTCCATAGTTCCCCTGGAGAGTAGTATAAGTGCTCGTATTGCGCCTAATACTACTCTTTTTACCGTGGGTTAGTCACGCACCCAGCCTTTACGGATGGGCAGAGCGAAACAGGTGCGATAGCAGGTCTGCAAGCCGAAATATAGGGTAGCGCCGAACCGTTGCCAGATCATCTGGGCGCTCAGGCAGCCGATCAGCCCAGCCAGGAATCCACCCAGCATATCCAGCGGCCAGTGTACGCCAAGGTAAACGCGCGACCATGCAATCGCCACGGCGACAACCATCAGCAGCGCGCCAGTCCACAGACGATGCCAGAACAGGAAAGCCAGAGCAAAAGTAAAGATAACCGTGCCGTGATCGCTCGGGAAAGAGTCATCCGCCGCATGGTAGAGGAAGTTGTACCCAATGTGGTTAACGAACGGACGATCGTGGGGGAACAGATGCCCCATCAGCCATGAAATAGTCAGGCCGACTGCCAGCGCTATCGCCATTTTTATGACCAACTGGCGCTGGAGAGTAACCTGAGCGCGCGGTCCCCAAAGCCAGAGAATAACGGCTAACAGCGGGACAATGCTGATTAAATCTTTGGCAATAAATATGGCGAGCGAGATAGCCCATTGCGCAGAGTCCGGCGTGGCATTGATGAGATAAAAAAGCGAGTTGTTCAGATTTTCCAGCATAACGTCCAGACTCAGTGTAATTGTTAAAAGGCCCATAGGGGGAGAGCATAAAATTGCTGTTACAGGATAAAAAGCGGTCTTGTCTTATTTGTCTGCTAAATGACTATTTTTAAGACAATTAATGGGACTTATTGAGTATGATAGCGGCCTCAACTTAAATTAACCTTAAAGCAAAATGTTCTTGAGCAAATGAATGTAAAAATGTGCGCATTTTGCTTTCAAATCACATAATTCACTATCACCGGTACGGCGCATTTATTACACTTTGCGCGTTTTTTCCTTTGCTAAGAGACTGCATGCAAAACCGTTTATCTTCAGGCGCCCGGTTGGGGCGTCAGGCATTACTTTTTCCTCTCTGTCTGGTGCTTTACGAATTCTCTACTTATATCGGTAACGATATGATCCAACCTGGAATGTTGGCGGTGGTGGAGCAATATCAGGCCGGATTAGACTGGGTACCCACTTCCATGACTGCCTATCTGGCGGGTGGCATGTTTTTACAGTGGCTGTTAGGACCGCTGTCGGATCGTATTGGTCGTCGCCCGGTGATGTTAACCGGTGTGCTGTGGTTCATTGTGACCTGCCTTGCGACTCTGCTGGCACAGAATATTGAGCAATTTACCTTTCTGCGTTTCTTGCAGGGGATAAGCCTGTGCTTTATTGGCGCGGTGGGTTACGCCGCAATTCAGGAATCTTTTGAGGAAGCGGTATGCATTAAAATTACCGCGCTGATGGCAAACGTGGCGCTGATTGCGCCGCTGCTGGGACCGTTAGTTGGCGCGGCCTGGGTGCATGTTCTGCCGTGGGAAGGGATGTTTATCCTGTTTGCCGCCCTCGCAGCTATCTCCTTTTTTGGCCTGCAACGCGCGATGCCGGAAACGGCGACCCGGCTTGGTGAAAAACTGTCCATTAAAGATCTGGGTAAAGATTATAAGCTGGTGCTAAAAAATGGGCGTTTTGTTGCCGGCGCGCTGGCGTTGGGTTTTGTCAGCCTGCCGTTACTGGCATGGATTGCCCAGTCGCCGATTATTATCATCAGCGGAGAACACCTCAGCAGTTACGAATATGGCCTGTTGCAGGTGCCGATTTTTGGGGCGCTGATTGCTGGTAATCTGGTGCTGGCGCGTCTGACTTCGCGCAAGACCGTGCGTTCGCTGATTATCATGGGCGGCTGGCCTATCGCCGTCGGGCTGGTGATTGCCGCGGCGGCCACGGTGGTGTCATCCCATGCGTATTTGTGGATGACGGCGGGTTTGAGTATCTATGCGTTTGGCATTGGCGTGGCGAATGCGGGGCTGGTCCGCCTGACGTTGTTTGCCAGTGAAATGAGTAAGGGTACGGTTTCTGCCGCCATGGGCATGTTGCAGATGCTGATTTTTACCGTCGGTATTGAGTTGAGCAAACATGCTTATCTGCTGGGAGGAAACGGCTTGTTCAGCCTGTTTAATCTGGCAAGCGGCGTACTGTGGCTGATATTGATGGTTATCTTTCTGAAAGATAAACGGGTAGGGAATTCCCGGGAAGGCTGAAGCCCGGTTGCCCGGGCTTCGCAAAACTTAGTGGTGATCGTCAATCTGATGTTCGATGATCATCCCTTCACCTACGCTGGCAACATGTCGCGCATAAGGATGCGCGCGATAGACCGGGGCCGGGGCAGGTGCCGGCGCAACATACACCGTTTGCGGCGCGGTCGTCACGCTGACCGCCTGCGGAACGCTGACGGAAGAGGGCACGACCACCACTTTATAACCGCTTGGTACATCCACGGTAACGCTTTGTGCAAATGCTGTTCCGGTAAAGCCCAGCAACAATGTCGCCATCAGTACACTTTTCTTCATGATCCGCTCGCCTGAAGTAATCACCGGAGGTAATAATCCAGTGGAGTTAATTTGAGGCGGATTATGAATAGATCATATCATCATTTTGTTGCCGTCTGTGCTGAGGCGTTAATGCGTAAACGGCGCTTCGTTTTTTAATACGCGGTCGATAACATCCAGCACACCCTCTTCATTGTTCGATCCCGCGCGATATTTTGCCGCCTGGACAACCGGTTCGTGAGCGTTGGCCATTGCGAAACTAAATCCCGCCTGACGCAGCATCTCAATATCATTTCCGCCATCGCCAAACACAACAACCTCGTCGTCGCTAATATTCCAGCGTTTTTGCAGCAGGCGCAGACCGTTTGCCTTATGCACACCTGGAATAATTAAATCGATGCTGCCGTAGCCGGTATGCACCGGTACCATGATATCGCCAATTGCCTCATGGAGATCGGCCTGCACCTGCGGGATACGGTCGTCTGAAATATTCAGCCCGAATTTGAAAAAAACGTCGTTAAGGTTGTCAAAATTATCTACAAATTCAAGACGATGATAGTACATGGCGGAAACGGATTTATGCTCATCGCTGTATTTTTTGAGCGTATAGGCGCTGTTTTTACCGCAGGCGATAATGTCGATGTCCGTACGGGTCAACAGATGATCCACGATGGCCTTGAAATCGTCTTTTGCCAGTTCACCGTTAAAAATATCTTTCCCTTCACTGACTACCCAACCGCCGTTTTCAGCGACAAATGAGATTTCATTGGCCAGTTC
>NZ_JAHLQZ010000127.1:0-11838 GCF_018919505.1 Citrobacter sp. S55_ASV_140 | reverse complement strand
TGTATTTCATGTTGTTGAACATCCATGATCGCATCCAGACGACGATAATTAAGCTCATCATCCTGCCAGTTATAGAGAGACAACGTTCCTTTGAGCACTTCAGCGCTGGCCATCATATTCAGAAAGCTGGATCCCAGGTGACTCAACACTCGCCAGTGAAAACGATCCTCAGCGGGAGGGTAAGCGGGGAGAGTCGGTTTACACAGATTACGCACGGCAAGCGGCGTCTGGAGGATCTGCTCACAACGATTAAGCAATGAACTCTGCAACGCTCGTCTGGGTAGCTGACCGTTTGTGCCGGTCACTTTCAAAGACACGGTTTCATACTCAGCCAGACGATCCCGCTCCCAGGCATCTCCTCCGAGTATCAGCCAGGTATCATACAATCCGGATACGCCGCGTCTGACGCGAGTATGGTAGTAACGTTCAGGCGCATTACGGCGCATCATGCCTCCCTTGTGGCGAAAGCTGGTAAAGGGGACATAGACGGCATTACGCGTTCGCTGCGAACCTGAAACCGCATCTACCGAATAAATTTCCGTGTGACCATCCTGCAATCTGCGCGGACGCAGCAAATATTCGCTTTCAAGCCCATTAACCACCAGCGGATCGGCTTCCAGAGTGAAGAGATTAATAACCGGAACGCAATGAAGACGGATGTTTTCACTCCCCAGAGGAAGCTCAGAACTCCACTGTTGAGTCAGTACAGCTTCTATTTCAAAACACGCTATACCGGCAGGAAACGTTACCTTTTCCAGGCCGTTAAGATGGACAAACATAAATTTTTCGCGGAACGTAAAATACTCAAGCAATAATTGCCAACCGCCAAACGCCGTATCGCCTTTTGCCCATAAACTGTCTTCACTGGCAAATCCGCCCGGGGAAAAATACCCCTCCAGTCGAATACGTTCTACGCTATTGGGGAGTCTCAAATAAAGAGAGGCCAGACGCTTTGTCAAAGCAAGGTGCAGCGCGTGGGTCACCGGTGCGTCGCCGCTCAGATAAAGACTGAGGCGCGTCAGATCGGTTTGCGACCAGTCCATCTGTGGATTGCACTTTATTCGCATACGGATGGCCGAGCGTCCGTCAGGTTCAGCATCAATATTCACCACCGTGACAGACAGTGGATTGAGCGTGACGGGCTGAGTAGTACGATACTGACATACCGTTTTTTTAGGGCCAACTGGCTGGGACAATACACCAAACCCCGCATTGATCCGTTCGCTCATTTTCAGTACATCAATATCAGGTAAAAGCTCGACAATACTTAAGGAGGGAATGGTACGTAAATAATGTGGCCACAGCAGGCTCATTAAGCCTTCGGTAAATTCAGGGAGATGATCATCGATTTTGGCGCGCAAGCGTCCCATCGAAAATGCAAAACCTTCAAATAATCGCTCCACATACGGATCGGGAATGCCGACTTTATCCAGATCCAGCATCGCTGCACGATCCGGATGCGCCTGCGCAAACTCTTTTGCCGCTTCCCTTAAATAACGCATTTCCGCGTCATAATAACGCAGAGTTAAATCTTCCATTTTACAGTTCGCTTTTTTAGTTTTAGCCACACAAGACGGCGGCTCTGGCGGGATCAATGGCGACCAAACCGGACAACAGAGAGTCCATCTCTGGCGTCAGACGCGCTTTGTCACTTTCACTGCGGTTGGCTTTTAAACGCAGAAGTTTCAGCCGTCGCGCTTTGACTTCAAACAGCAGTTCAGGCTCCCATTGTTTGAGGGTGAGAGCGTGTGCTGTCGTATTCAATTCGCCAAGCAAATGCAGCGCGAGATCGTTGCGCCCACATTGTTCGGTCAGACGGGCCATCAACAACTGGCGTAACCAACGCTGTCGAGGTGAAATAATGCCGGGGCGAGTCTGAAGCCAGGCAAGCGCTGCTTCAATACCTTCGCTATCCGCCAGCGCCAGCGCCTCGCTTTCAAGGAGCAGAATATCGTCATCCACCCCAGCGGTAGTCGCAGCGACTTTTTCCGTCCGCCAGTCGCTTTCCTGCAGCACGTCACGGGCTATCCACTCGCGGGTGACATCGTCAGCAAAGGGAGTTCCATCGTGAAAAGCCAGTGTTTCCAGACCCGGCATCCGATGTAGTAGCATTTTCAGATCGCTGATGATAATCGTGGCATTTTTATCCCATGGCGAACCCGCCCTGGTTAGCGCCTGATGAAGGTACCACTGCACGTCCAGCCAGAAATGATTCACTCCCTCGACAAATAAGCTGTCAGTTAACTCAATCAGTTCAGTCCAGTTTTGCTGCAAATACAGACGTTTGAGCTGCGCGCGGTAATCACTCTTGGGCGGTACCAAGCGTGTACGTCCGGCGCCATCTGGCGGAGGAAGCTGGCTGACCGTATCGAGGCGCACGCTTTTCATCAAATGATGCGCCGCCAGCCAGCCTTCTGGCTGATCGCTTAAGTATTTTGCCAACACCCGTGCCTGTTCCAGCAGCTCACGGCCAGAAGCAATACTTTTGAGGACGGGGGTTTCTGCGCTGTGTCGGCTGGGTTGAGCGCTGATATTTTGCGGTACCAATGCCTGAGCGCCGCCAGACTGCGCCAGCCGATTTTCCAGCGCGCTATACAACGCCCCAAGCCCTGGACGAATACTCTCTTCTCGCTGACTAAACTGCTGCTCCAGCAGCATCAGCGCACCGGCGATCCGTTGCGTGTCAGGTCGTGAAACCTCGGGAAAACGCGCCAGACTATCCAGCATCCGCCCGCCTGCCAGCCATTCAAGGGCGGCCTTATGGCTGTTGGCTCTTAAGGGATGGAGAGAATCGCCATATTGCTGCATCAGGCCAGCCAGCAAAATCAGACCATCCGCCAGGCCGGACTCACCATCCTGATGCAAACGCGCCCATGTGTAGTAGGTGACAACACGGACATCTTTACTGGTATGGGTCAGAATTTTTTCCGCAAGCTCAATGATGAGCTCCGTTTGCGCGCCAGACAGTTTATTCACCTCCTCTCGCATACGCTGAAAATCATCGTCATAGCCAGAATCTTCACCACCAGGGTTGGCTGCTGAAATGGGCAATAGCCAGTTTTGCCATAGCGCAGTCTGCGTTTGCGCCTGTTCAATTAGTTGCCGTTGTTCATCTGGCGAAGCCGTGCTGGCAGCCAGTAGACGTTTCAGAGCGCTCATTCTTCTTCCTCTGAGGAAATCTTGCTGCTAACAACAAAAATTGCTTCTGGTAGTTCAAAGTCGCGGAGTTTGAGTAATACGAGCGGGCCTTCACCTGCTTCCGTTCGCAGGGTGTAGTTCAGCGGCAATCCATCCTGCGCTGTCCAGCGCAGGTTAAAACCGCTGTTTACGCCAGCGTTATCGGTTATCTCCGCTTTCTCAAGCAGTCGTATCCACCCCCAGGTACCGGGGTTATCTGAGTAGATTCGGGTTCCCGTATTGGTGCTCACCCAGCTTAGGGTTGCCCCTGACGCTTGCGTATCGGCAGGCCAGACAACGTTTTTCCACGCTGGCATCTGATTAACGTAGGTGAGTTTCTGCCCATCCAGTACGAGGTCGGTCTGCATTACATCCCGCGCCGTTCCAGGACGCAGCTCAAAACGCATCCCGGCTTCTCCACGAATAAATGCGACATCCGCAATTTGACTGAGCTGGTCCATCGCCTCGAGGAACGCCGGATTAAACACCAGTCCCTGAGCATTCACCGTGTCGGCAACCCAGTGACGTCCCTGTTTATGCAGCACACCGCTTAAATGGCTTTCGAGAAAATGCGGGATCCGACCATTATCGCTTCGCAGATATTGCGCCAGCAGCGGCAGAGAAGCCTCGCTGCCAACATCGCGAAACGGATATCGTCCGCCGAATGCACTGTTCCAGTCATTCACAATCAGCGCCTTCCATTGCGCATTCAGGCCCGCCGCGGTCGGTTGCAATACCTGCTGCCATGACTGCTCCAGCGGCTGAACAAACATGGTTTGACCAAATCCACTCCATGCTTGCCCCAGACTGGCCGCCACCAGATTGCCATAGTCACGCGTGGTGGTGAGATCGATGGTTTTGCCCTGAAATACCGTTTGCGCCAGGGCCTGACTCATTCCCTGCGGATCGGCAGCGTTAGTAATCTGCTGGAGTTTTAGCCTGACCTGCGTTACCCGGGTCAGGTAGGTTTGCAGACTCAGGTGGCTGATATCCTGCCCGGCCGATTGTTCATCCATCAAGGCCAGGATTGGCGAGAAGGTACTCGCCATAGGGCCTTCTTCCCGCGCATGCTGGTCAATGGTTTGATTTTCTTTAGTGTTAAATAGCTCCTTTGCCGACTTCACCAATGAGTCCGACAGCGCTTCACCGGTTAACCCTGTGCGTCCCTGAACGACGAGCGTATTCATTAACGCAATCAGAGGAGACTGACGGATATCGGCAATCAACGTGAGTTGATCGATAGCATCGCTTAGCGTCTGGGTGCGCTTCCAGCGAATACTGTTGAGAAAATCGAGCCAGTTGTCGGCAAAATCCGTGAAGTAACGCTCGCTAAGACGCGTCTTTAATGCCTGGGGAGAAAGAGGATCGCTTGCAGAATGCGTATCATCCCCCAGCACCTGATCCATTTCTTCCCGGCGGTTGTTTACGATTTTCTCTATGGCGGGCAAAACCTCCTCTTCCCAGGCTTTGCGGGTATACACGCCAGCAACCGAACTGCGGGTATAAAATACGTGCTCTGCCCGGGTATCGCCGGTCATGTCTTCCAGACGAAGATCGGTGTAATGCGGAGTTACCTGTTCAATGATTTTCTGATACAGGGCAGCTTCGCCATTGCGGATCCCCATCTGACGAATTAACAGCGTTCGCACCTGGCTAATAAGATTTTTATCGGCTGCTATTTTCCATTCAGGATGCGCCTGAAGGTGTTCTCCCCAGAATTGCCAGAGGCCAGGCCCAACGCCCTGCCATGATGCACGCGAAATACCTGCTCGCTCCGGCCAGTCTTGCATCAACGCCTGACTAAAAAATGACGCCTCCATCTGTTCAGGCCGGGAGAGCATCAGATACATTTTCAGCTGGTTGTAGGCGATCTTTGCCTGGGCAGCAAACTGCGGGCTGTCTGGAGCCAGTCGGGTTAAAGCCGTTAATTCCTGAGTAAGATGTTGAGCGGCTTCATCACGCAGGAGCGGAATAGCGATACGCGTATAACGCGGCCATAGCGCATCCAGCAGAGCATCATTTTGACTTAAACCGAAGCGGTAGTACCACGGCACTCCATTCTGCTGACGCCAGCGAAGCATGCCTGGCGTTTGCTGAAGAGCGGAAAGCGCCGTAAGACGCTCGGCGAGCGGTTTATCCGGGCCGCCTGCCAGTCTCGCCTGATCCAGACTTTCGCCGATCAGATTGCGATTCGCCAGGAAAGACACCACCATTCCCGCCCCCCATAGCAGTATCAAACCGGCTGTACAGACTGCCAACCCCCCCATCCCTGAACGGCCTGTACGCTGTGCCTTAAGTTCAGCTGGTAACGCAGGGAGTGAATCAAGCAGCGCACTCCAGCGATCATCACGCCTCCAGGCATGCGCAACGCCCGATGAGGTACTTTCCGCATACTGGCTCAAGATGACCGCCGCCAGCGGCAATGGCCGATGCGGGCTAAAAAAAGTGGACAACGATTCGCTGATGGCTTCTGCGCCAGGCATCAGCAAATTAGCCATTTTCAGTAAGACGTTATCGCGGATATTGCGCGTAACCTGCTGCGTGCCCTGCTCCGCCATCTGTATTGCGAGCGAGGTCAACTGCGAACGACATAAAGCCGTGGTGCATCCTGCAGGAAACAAACACGTCGCAGAGTGTAGGGTTACGTCATCCCGTGTGCCATGCAGCGACCAAAGGTACAACGGCACTCGCCAGCGAAGCGTGGTAAAAACAGCCTGAAGATGGCGGGCGGCATTATCTGCTTGTTCTGCGCTTAAAGAGACAACAGGTGCTGATTGAACCAATGCCTGCTGGTGCTGAAAGGTGGGGGTTACCCATACAATCCCGTCCAGCGGGCGCCGATGCAGCTTGCGTATCGCATCAAACAGCGTGACATCTGGCGTTTCAGTGAGCCCACCTCCCCAGATTAACACCACGCCATCCCCTTCAACCCAGCGCAGAGAGGTGAGTTTTGGCACCAGCAGCTCAACCTGAGAGGCATCCCCCATCACCAGCAGGATACGCGTTTTGGCGCGCCAGCGGCGGCCGTAATTCCCTTTTAGTGCATCACGAATTTCTCCTGTCCGTATATTCCTGGAGAGTATTTCCTCTATTCGGGATTCATTTTCAGGAAAAACGCCGACATTTTCCTCGCTTACGCGAAACAGATGCTCCCTTGCATAAAGGCTGATATGCGGATACAGGCGAATCAAAATAATTAAAATTGCCGTGGCTACAACTAAGAGAAATTTCTTCGTAGGTGAATCTGCGCCCAGATACTCACCAAAGCGATTCGCCAGCCATGATAATCCCGCCAGGATTACCAAAAACAACACAGCCTGACTTCCCCTACTCCATAGATGGCTTGTCGTATTCATTATCACTCCAGGGTAAAACGGTACAGATATATGGCTGTTGTTCCTGAACAGAAACGATCAAATATGGTGCTGAGTGATGCTTTGACATATCAGCGGTCACACCAGCACATAGCCAACCGGAAAATGGACCGGGGATCCCCATGAATCGTTCAAGAACAATGGTGTTTTCAACCTGCCAATGAACACCATTCTCATGAGCAATTGGATAGAGTTGCGTACTCAACGAAGCAATTGACTGGTAATCAGACACAATGGCCCTGGTTTTTTTCGCACTGACCTGTGTAGTAAAAAAAGTGGTTAAATCTTGCGACAAACACGATTTATCCAGAGGCATTGGACGCAATAAGCGACATTTTCCTTCCAAACCGTAATTGCGCGCAACATCATCACTGGCTAAAAGAAAAACAGCCATTCCATCAGAATATTTATCGTGCCCATTAAATTGCAAAATCAGAAAAAGATCGCTTCTGACTTCAGCATCTTTCAGGTTCGTATCCAGTTGGTGGCACGGAAACTCAATGACAATCCGTACAGAGGAAGGCTGCGGCTTGGCAGGTAAACTTGTCTGCCAGATGCGATAAAAGTTGGATTGTAGTAAGCAAATTTCTTCAGTTGAACCATCCGTGACGAGGGTTACATGCAACGGAATGCCAGTCGGTAATATGCTCAGAGACTCAGCTATACTGTTAAGCAAAACAGCCGCGGCATGGCATTGATTTTTGACCTGAGGTAAGTAATTGATACGATTAACCAAATCATATTGGTTTGCGATATTCTTTGAATTACCAGCAATAATTGCAACGGTAATTTTCTCTGGTAACAATACGCAGCTATTCATCACGACAATAGAGCGCTGTCCCCAAGACTGCCATTCACGCTGAGAAATCAATATTTCTTTTTGCAAAAACTCATAATATTCAAGCGCCCGCCCATATAAATACCCTCTAATACTGGCAATTATTAACCACAGGAACACTGGAAAAAGTGAAACCAGCCAGATGTTGACATCATTAATAAAAAACAGATGCTCTGTTGCATGCAATACAAAAAGTAAGATGCTTACTATTACTGATAATATACCGACCAGTATCCATCGCCAGAGAGAAAGAGGTTCAGGAGCTACGGGCGTGATAATTCTATGGCGTTCCCAGCCCATGGTTTCATCCTATTGATGCTTCCGGCGCACTTGAAATAACCTGACATCCACACAGACTATGGCATCCATCGACAACTATCGGTTTACCATCAGAAAACCATTCTGATGAGCCTTCAATAATAGGATTAATGCCATGGAATGGTATCGGGCAACTGACCATATCCCCCAGAAGAACTACTTTTTTCCCTTGAACAAACATGGTTGAAGATGCAGATATTACACTTCCACCATGAGTCGTTTTATCACCAAGCAAAACAAAACCTTTTGACATAATGAACCTCCTAATAAAATATCTATTAAATAGTCTCACTAATCATTTAATATAATGATTGTATTGGGAACCACTATAAACATTGAAGAGCTAGCAATGTTTGGCATAATCCTTGATTAAATTAATTGTTACACTTTTGGCAAATCTATCTCTACTGAGTGTTAGTTTGCCGATGCTTTGCGTTCACTACTGATTTTCTGCAGCCGTTCGAAATCAGGTTCAGTTTCTCCAAGCTCGACTGAACCATCCGGATAAACCAGTTTTACCTGTTCACCATGCCCCCAGGTTAAAGGATCTATCCAGGTAACCACTTCATTAAAATGTATAACCGGCCTGAAAATGACACGTTCAATATCGCTATCAAGCCTGTATGCGTAGAAATTTTTCCGTCCTGTAAATGAAAGCGTTACCAGATTTCCGGCTAAATGGTTTTCCTTTTTTCGAGGGTAAAACTCCTCATTAATTACTTTATTTATCCCTGGCAGGGGTTGAGATCGTCCATTTGCAGCGCGGGGATAATGTTCATCAAACACAAACGTGATTCTTTTAAAAATTGTCTTATCAATTCCCTCAAGAATTTTACTGCCTTTTTTATACTTCAGCTTAAATTCAACATTACTCAGTTTCCAGTCACAGTACCAGCCCTTTTCCACCGGCACCGTAACGCTATAAATATTACTGTTCTTTTCCTGCTCCGGCTCATAGGTAGTGACACTGGAATCATCTTCGTAGTGTTTTTTAAAATTACCATCACGCCGGGTGCGCTGGCATTTATGTGAGCGATAGGTCACGGAGAACCACGGTTTCTCAAGAAGGTCCGGCGTATCCATTGCTATAGTGACCTTTCTGACATCAGATGAAAAGAAACTGCCGTCACATCCGGACAGCAGCAGATAAAAGATGGTGAGAAGCAGAGGTTTATTGTGTCTTATTCTTATATAACCATGTGGATAACTCATAAATGATATATTCCTCTGACAGCCTGAGATGAATTAGAGTGGTTATATTTGTTTCACCAGATAAGATATTGATTACGTTTTTCTGGTAAAATTTATCATGGCTGAATATTACATTAATTACTGGTTTGTTGGCGCTCGCGCCTGATTTTCTGCAATCGTTCAAAATCGGGAAAAGGGTTTCCGTATTCGACATAGCCATCCGGATAAACCAGTTTTACCTTTTCTCCGTGCTTCAACGTCAAAGGGTCTGACAGTATCACCATCTCATCAGTATGAATTATCGGTCTGAACAGAATGCGTTCAATTTCATTATCAAGCCGATAGGTATAAAAATAGACACGACCCGTAAATGAAATTTCCACCAGATTCCCTATCAGATGGTTTATCCTTTTATAGGGATAAAATTCCTCATTAATTATTTTGTTCCTCCCTGGCAGGGGTTGAGATTGTCCATTTGTAGCCCGGGGATAATGTTCATCAAACACAAACGTGATTCTTTCAAAGATTGTGTCATCAATTCCCTCAAGAATTTCGCTCCCCTTTTTATACTTTAGTTTAAATTCAACATTACTCAGTTTCCAGTCACAGTACCAGCCTTTTTCAACCGGCACCGTGACGCTATAAATATTACTGTTCTTTTCCCGCTCCGGTTCATAGGTAGTGACACTGGAATCATCTTCGTAGTGTTTTTTAAAATCACCATCACGCCGGGTACGCTGGCATTTATGTGAACGGTAGGTTACGGAGAACCACGGTTTCTCAAGAAGGTCCGGCGTATCCATTGCTATGGTGACTTTTCTGACATCAGATGAAAAGAAACTGCCGTCACATCCGGAAAGAACCAAGAATAGTAAAGGAGACAAGAGAAGCTTAGAGTTCTTCATCCTCATCAGCGAATGTTTTAAATCGCAATAGTGCATTTTTCCCGCCCTCCACAGATTCTGATATTAATAATGTGCCTGACATTTCTTCTTGCATTTTACTAAAAAGCAAATTCCTCTGTCTTTCATTCTCACAGACCGTTGCCGGACCTTTGTAGGGTTCAATGCGGCTAATAAACCTTTCTCTCTTTCTTTTTCTCTGCATTTCTCTGCCTGGATCGCATAATTCAAGCAACTGATTATTTAAGAATGGGATATATTTATCCCCCATCAGGTGATGCATCGGGTTAATAAACGAATCCTGGTCCGGGTTAGCGTTCGGTGGAAACAGCCTGATGTATTGAGACTGGAGTTTCTCAGCCTGAGAATATGCTCCTGAGTCTAATACCGGAACAAGATAGAACTTGCTGCTGTCATACAGTGCTTTAACATATTGTGTCTTTCTGTAGACCCCTCCATCGCTATCTAAAGTAGGCCCCATACAGGTATAGTGCTGTTCCGCTCTGAAGAAAACTACCACATTGCCATGATGTAAAAAACACTCGCTGTCATCCACACCCTTTGAATAGGCCCACTGTGTTAGGGACGCAATAAAGCCAAAAAAAGTACCAAAATAGTCATATAAATCGTTATCCAGCTTCGCTTCCGGCGGGACAAAAGTAACCATATCGGCGTCATTGACATGCCGGTAATGCACTATCTCCGCCATATTCTTTATGGCACTGACGGTAAACGTTCTGGGCATTCCATAGGTATAAAGGATTGGATTCCACGCTTTTAGCTCTGTGGCATGAATCAGAGATAGTGCACCGCCTAAACTGTGGCCGCAGATATATAGTGTTTTATGTCCAGAATCGGTTTTATTAATCTGATCAATAAGAAATTTAAATTCTCTACTAAAAACATATTTCGCAATACTGAACGCATCCCAAAAGCCTTTATGGACAAACCCCTCTGGCAGCAGTTGTTGAGGCACTTTGCTATCATCTATCCGGGTGCTGGTCACTATGGGTCTGAACGTAAAATCACTTAACCAGTCCTGAAATTCCTGTGAACCACGCCAGCCCACGATCACATCATCATCACCATAGATATAAAATATTTGCGTATCGGCAAACTCCATACATTTATTATCTTCGGTAAAAAAAACTACCCCCTCGCTCTGAGGGGTATCTTTTAGCAATTCTGCGGTATCGAGAAATACAGCACCTTTGTAACTCTTGCTAAAAGGTACATCAATTACGACGGGATAAAACAATTGACGACCATTTCCAAGATTAGGAATCGATGATAGATCCATGAAACCATTAAAGAATTTGAAAAAATCATCGCTATTTGAATAGGTCAAATTAGCCATCAACCCCTGATTATAAGCGTTCACCATTGAATAATTTTTGGTATTATGCAGTAATAAATTCCACGCTCTAAACGGACAAATTTCCACTAATACTCTGGCATTAAAATGAAGTGCCGCAATTTTCAGCCCAGAAAACTCAGGGTCGGGAAAATGGTATTCTGGATACTGAGCTAACTTATGTAACTCCTGGTATTGTCTTTCTTGCTCATCTTGATATTCATTTGAATCCCCCTCCTTTCCCCATACATATTTGTTATGTTGTTTATACTGTTCATCCCACCAGGGCATGGCGGGTACTTTGTCGCAAAGATTACCGATAACAACGTGATAGATAATACATCCCGTCTCTTCATCAATTCCGAATCCATTCATTTTTCTAGTTTCGGAGCTCATTCTTTGTTCAGTGTTTAGCGGGCGCTGTTCCATTTCATCAGCCAATGGCTGGGCTTGAATCTTTAGGATCAGTGTGCAACGGGGAATTTCTTCAATACGAATAATACCATTCGCATCACTTACCCCATGATAAGAAGCTGGTTTTTCACCTCTATGCGTGGAATCGTTATCTGCCATATAAGGCATATTCGCTACGGGTTTTCTCTGTTCATCAATAAGCTGTATTTCGATCCAATTTTTCTTTTGTTCTGGCGCAGTTGCACTGCCAAACTCACCAGAATTTGAGGT
>NZ_JAHLQZ010000126.1:0-11858 GCF_018919505.1 Citrobacter sp. S55_ASV_140 | reverse complement strand
CCGCAGAGATAGTCGCGGCCAGAACAATGAAGCCACTCCCGGTCACACCCGCAGCACCTTTTGAGGAGAGCAGGAGCACGACCAGCAGGGTTATCTGATGGAAAATATCCATATGACTGTTGGTGGCCTGAGCGATAAACACCGCCGCCATCGTCAGATAGATGGATGTCCCATCAAGGTTAAACGAGTACCCTGTGGGTATAACCAACCCGACAACCGACTTCCGACAGCCCAGTTTCTCCATTTTATCGAGCATACGCGGCAGTGCGGATTCAGATGAAGACGTACCCAGTACGATCAGCAGTTCTTCACGGATATAGCGGATGAATTTGAAGATGCTGAAGCCAGTCGCGCGAGCAATGGAACCCAGTACCAGAACCACAAACAGAATACAGGTGATGTAGAAGCAGATTATCAGCTGACCCAGTTGCACCAGCGTTCCGACGCCATATTTACCAATGGTAAAAGCCATGGCACCGAAAGCACCGATCGGCGCCAGGCGCATGATCATATTGATGATGCCAAAAATAACCTGCGAGAAGCTTTCAATTACGTTGAAAATCATCTGGCCTTTGCTGCCCAGACGATGCAAAGCAAAACCAAACATTACCGCAAACAGTAATACCTGCAGGATATTACCGCTGGCAAACGCGCCAATGACGCTCGCAGGGATAATGTCCATCAGGAAACCTACGATCCCCTGGTCTTTTGCCTGTTCGGCGTAAATCGCTACCGCTTTGGCATCCAGCGTTGCCGGATCGACGTTCATCCCGGCACCGGGTTGCACCACGTTGACGATGATGAGGCCGATGATCAGCGCAATCGTACTGACAATTTCAAAATAGAGCAGTGCAACCGCACCGGTGCGGCCTACTGCTTTCATACTTTCCATGCCTGCAATGCCGGTCACGACAGTACAGAAGATGACAGGTGCGATGACCATCTTGATGAGCTTAACGAAAGCATCACCAAGCGGCTTCATTTGGGCGCCTAATTCAGGGTAGTAATGGCCAAGGAGAATACCAATGGCAATTGCTGTCAGGACCTGAAAGTAAAGGCTTTTGAATATAGAGGTCTTCATAGGGTGTCCTTAAAGTAAAAACCACAGGTCTTGTAAGGTTTTGTTTAACCTGCGGCCTTAAAGTAACACCCACTCAACATGACAGAAATGCACCTGGATCATAATTGATACAAAAATGTTAAAAATTTTGAGCTGGCTCGCACAAGCGAGACCTTTTTTAACTTTTGTAATCAGCGCCTTCCGGTGCCAGATAGCGTTCTTCAAAGATATTTGCCGGAACCGGTCGGGCAAACAGGAAGCCTTGCGCCACTTCCACCCCTGCTTGTGATAACCATTCGCGTTGCGCTTCCGTTTCAACGCCTTCGGCGATCATCTGCAAGCTGAGACTGTGTGCCAATTGAATGATGGCGGAGATCATGCTGCAATCTTCGGGCACGCCATCGACAAACATCTTATCAATTTTGAGTACATCCACCGGTAGCGACTTCATATGCTGTAGCTGTCGCAGACCCGCATACCCCATGCCAAAATCGTCCAGCGCGATGCGCACGCCCGCGTTGCGCAGCGGTCGCAAAATGGCCACCGCGGCATTGGGATCGTCAATATGTCGGCTTTCAGTCACTTCGAGGATCAATGTGCCAGGCTTAATGCGATAGCGCGTTAACAACTCCAGCAGATCAGACACCATATTGGGGTGCATCAACTGGAGAGCGGATAAATTCACCGAGAGCGGCAGCATCAGACCGCGTTCTTGCCAGGCTGACAGCTGGCGGCATGTTTCTTCCAGCACCCAATAACCGACTGTCACCATCAGACCACAAGACTCAATTCTGTCGATTAACCCTTCTGGCAGCTCCCAGCTACCGTCCGACTGTTGCATCCGCAATAATGCTTCTGCGCTCAATACCTTGCCGCTGGACATTTCTACCTGGGGCTGCATCCAGAGCGCAAACTGCTGGTTATCCATGGCGGTTAAAATATCGTTCTCCTGGGTTAAACGCTGCTGCGCCTCTTCCATTTGCAACGGATCAAAGAACTGAATTTGGTTTTTACCCTTATGACGCGACGTTAACACGGCGGACAGGGCGCGGCGGTAGAGCTGCTCTGCAGTTAAATCACCATAAAACATCGCCACCCCGATGTTGCAGTTCGGACGTAGTTGAATGCCCTGAATCGGTAACCGCTCATTAACGATAGTGAGTACTTGCTGACCTAGTGTAATGGCATGCCAGGGCTCTTTTACACCATGCGCGATGATGGCGAAGTCATAGCCGCTCACCTGGGTAAGCACCATTCTGGGGGCCAATACGGATTTCAGTTTTTCGACTAACGTTAGCAGCAAGATTTCTCGCTGAGTTTCGGTTAACACGCCCGCGGTATCACGCAGGGTTTCACAGGTGACAATCATCAGCGCCGTCGTTTGCTGACGCGTCACCACCTGCTCCAGCAATCCCATTAAAAACGACTTGTTGGGCAATTCGGAAACCGGGAAGCGCATCGAATGGTCGCTTTGCTCTTCACTATGGCGTTTGATGAGCTGCTGATTGAGGTTGTAGCTACGCACCAGCATACCAATCTCATCATCCTGATGCAGACGTGGTAATGCCAGTTGATAGCCAATCAGATCCTGCTGTTGAATGTCGTTCAACTCACGAGCGATTTTGCGTAATGGATGCACAATCAAACGGTTAATACACCATGAGATGGCTACCGTGAGTATTAACGACAAAAGTAAGTAAATGGTCACTAACGTTGAGAGTGTGCTCATCACAAACTTGTACATGCGGTACGAATCCGCCTGCAGCACCAGATACGCCAGCGGTTGTGGGTTCGCTGAGCGCTCAAGTGAATAGACCGGCAGCGAAATTTGCACCGGAAGCTCAAACAGGCGGGTCACCGTAACGGGAACCGGGCGTTCGGGAATAAAACTCATCCGCAGCGCCTGAAACTGATTAGGCAGCACCACATCAGCGCGGCTGACCACGCCCGCTGGCCGAATGCTGCGTAAAATGGCTTCCGCTTCGGGAATATCCCCTTTCAAGATAGTGTCGGAAAGAGGTTCACGGACGGAGCGAGCGATACTTTCCAGTTGTGTAGCCGTGTTATAGCGGTTCTGCTGTACCAGATGGAACAACAAAACGGTGCAAAAAATGAAAACAAACACCATGACAACGGCCGCGACCATTGCCATCTGCTTAATTGTTAACGAGCGACTGACACGCAAACTGACTCTCCACGGATAGACGAAACTGCCGTCAGAGTATACCCGATCGTAGCGGTATTAAGAGAGACGGTATCTGAAAACTTCCCAGCGTGCATTATCGCGACAGGATAGGCACCTGACGACGAGATTTATCTGCATTTAAGCCGAAAAAGGCCGCAAGGTCACCCCTGCGGCCTGGTTCGGGCGCATATTGCCATCACGGCAGGCAGACGCCCAATAAGCGCATTACTTCCTGTTACGTAGCCAGCTCACAATCAGACTGGCAATAATACCAGCGATGATTGGAGCCGCTAAATCGTGCCAGAAGGCCACGCCTAACTGTACGAGCGTCATATAGCCGCCTGTGTTGCAATGGCAACTGTTCGCGGCTATCCTTAACTTGTCTGGAGTCAAGTTAGCCCCCGTTTTGTTGCCAGGTTTATACTGAACAACGTGCGGGGGTTTTCTCTTTCCAGCAACCGATGCCGCCGGGGATCAAGCCCCCGCAACATTGCGCCTCACCGGGAATTCCCGGCTTGCCGCTGATTCTACGGTAGCCCTTTCGCCATATCACCGCGCAATATTCCGCTCTGCGTAGCGCCTCGCATTTCACCCGTTTCTCGCCAGTACGCTGGAAAGATTCTTGCCAGTTGGCAACATTCCTGCCGACTATTAATTCAGGTAAATACATAACTCATTGATATCTATTAATTCATTTTCTGGCACAGCGATTGCTATTTGAGTGTGAGCTGTTCTGTTCCGAATTAAAGGAGATATCATGTCTGACTGTCGTACTTACAGATTCAACACCCAGATCGTTCACGCGGGGCAACAACCCGACCCTTCAACTGGCGCGCTCAGTACGCCTATTTTCCAGACTTCAACATTTGTATTTGACAGCGCCGAACAAGGTGCCGCCCGCTTTGCGCTTGAGGAGTCCGGGTACATTTATACTCGTTTGGGTAACCCCACCACCGATGCGCTGGAGAAAAAGCTGGCGGTGCTGGAAAGAGGTGAAGCCGGACTGGCAACCGCGTCCGGTATTTCTGCCATCACCACAACGCTGCTGACATTGTGTCAGCAGGGTGACCATATCGTTTCCGCCAGCGCAATTTACGGCTGCACCCACGCGTTTCTGTCGCACAGCATGCCGAAGTTCGGGATTAACGTCAGCTTTGTCGATGCGGCGAATCCTGAAGAAATTCGCGCCGCCATGCGCCCGGAAACCAAAGTGGTGTATATCGAAACGCCCGCCAACCCGACGCTCTCATTGGTTGATATTGAAACGGTGGCCGGTATTGCCCATCAGCAAGGCGCAGTGCTGGTGGTGGATAACACCTTTATGTCGCCGTACTGTCAGCAGCCTTTACAACTGGGCGCAGACATCGTGGTGCACAGCGTCACCAAATATATCAACGGTCACGGGGATGTGATTGGCGGCATTATCGTCGGCAAGCAGGAGTTTATTGACCAGGCGCGGTTTGTGGGGCTGAAAGATATCACCGGCGGCTGCATGAGTCCGTTCAACGCCTGGTTAACGCTGCGCGGCGTTAAAACGCTGGGCATTCGAATGGAGCGTCACTGCGAAAATGCGATGAAAATCGCCCGCTTCCTGGAAGGGCATCCATCCATCACCCACGTTTATTATCCCGGCCTCTCTTCACATCCGCAGTATGAGCTTGGCCAACGGCAGATGAGTCTGCCTGGAGGAATTATCAGCTTCGAAATCGCCGGCGGCCTCGAGGCTGGCAGACGGATGATCAATTCTGTAGAATTGTGCCTCCTCGCGGTCAGTCTCGGTGATACCGAAACCCTCATTCAGCACCCAGCGTCTATGACACATTCGCCCGTTGCGCCAGAGGAACGGCTTAAAGCAGGTATTACCGACGGGCTTATCCGTCTTTCTGTGGGTCTTGAAGATCCAGAAGATATTATTAACGACCTTGAACACGCCATCAGAAAGGCAACATTCTGACCACTACAGTCTGAACCGACGCCGATCGGTTCAGACTGTTGAGAATCAAGGCACAACAGTCTGGCTATACGCGCAATCCTTTTCCGGGGAGAGCGTGTATTTTGGGCAGGGGGTTCTATGCAGGACAACACATTACAATTAAGCAACAATACAGCAACCGCCGTACCAATCTCAAAAAAGATACCGTTTACGAAATACGATTTTGGCTGGGTATTACTCTGTATCGGCATGGCAATTGGCGCCGGAACAGTACTGATGCCGGTACAAATTGGCTTAACAGGTATTTGGGTATTTATTGTCGCCTTTATTATTGCTTATCCCGCAACTTATATTGTGCAGGACATTTATTTAAAAACATTATCAGAGAGTGAAACCTGTAATGACTATACCGATATTATAAGTCATTATCTGGGGAAAAACTGGGGCGTATTTCTTGGCGTCATCTATTTCCTGATGATTATTCACGGCATATTTATTTATTCCCTATCAGTAGTATTTGACAGTGCCTCTTATATCAAAACTTTTGGCTTGACCGAGGCCGACCTTTCGCAGTCAATAATCTACAAAGTAGCCATTTTTGCCGTGCTGGTCGCCATTGCATCCGGGGGAGAAAAGCTGCTGTTCAAAATCTCCGGTCCGATGGTAGTAGTAAAAGTGGGTATCATCATCGTGTTTGGTTTTGCGATGATCCCGCACTGGAACTTTAGCAATATCAGCGCGTTTCCTGAAGCCTCGGTTTTCTTTCGCAACGTGCTGTTGACCATCCCGTTCTGCTTCTTCTCAGCGGTGTTTATTCAGGTATTAAACCCAATGAACATCGCTTATCGCAAACGGGTGGCTGACCGGGTACTGGCGACGCGCATGGCGATTCGCACGCATCGCATCAGTTACATTACGCTGATTGCGGTTATTCTGTTTTTCTCCTTCTCTTTTACCTTTTCTATTAGCCATGAAGAGGCCGTTTCGGCCTTTGAGCAAAATATTTCCGCCCTGGCGCTGGCAGCGCAGGTTATTCCAGGACAAATTATTCATATCACCTCAACGGTACTGAATATCTTCGCCGTATTAACGGCGTTTTTTGGTATTTACCTGGGATTCCATGAGGCCATTAAGGGTATTATTCTTAACATCCTGAGTCGCGTCATTGACGTTGAGAAAATTAATCCGCTGGTGCTCACGCTGGGTATTTGCACATTTATTGTGATTACTCTGGTTATTTGGGTATCGTTCCGCGTATCGGTGCTGGTATTCTTCCAATTGGGGAGCCCACTGTACGGGATTGTGTCGTGTATTATTCCGTTTTTCCTGATCTATAAAGTGACGCAGTTAGAGAAATTGCGCGGTGTTAAAACCTGGCTGATTCTGCTGTACGGAATTCTGCTGTGCCTGTCGCCATTATTGAAGCTGATTGAATAACCCGTCTAACGCGCCGTCAGCCACTGGCGGCGCTTAACTCACACTCTCCAACTGATAGCTGCGAATTTTATTCAACACCGTGGTATGCGACACCCCCAACGCTTTAGCGATATGCCGCGACGACACATTATCTTCTACCATTTGTTCGATGAGTTGGCGCTCAGCACTAAGCACTTGTTCTTTAAAAGGGCGTTCCGTTGGGGCTTGTTCAACCGCAGGTAAATTCACCATTCCCAGTTCGTCCAGGGTAATGACATCCGATTCCGCCATCAGCATCAGACGAATAATGGTATTTTCCAGTTCACGAACGTTTCCCGGCCAGGCGTGATGATGCAAGGCCGCAAAACAGGCTTTATCCAGGATTATCCGGCGCTGGAACTCCTTCGCATACTTCTGCACAAAGTGGCGAATAAGCAGACTAATATCCTGCGGGCGCTCCCGTAAGGGAGGAATGGTGAGTGAAAGTACGTTGATCCGATAATAGAGATCGGCGCGCAACAGACGTTGTTCCACCATCTCTTCCAGATTAGCGTTGGTTGCCACAATAATACGTACATTAACCGGTATAATTTGTGCGCCGCCAACGCGACGAATCCCACCATCCTGAAGCACGCGCAGTAATTTAGCCTGTAAGCTCAGCGACATTTCACCAAACTCATCAAGAAAAAGGGTGCCTTTATCGGCCATTTCAAACAGCCCTTTTTTGCCTTTACAATCTGCGCCGCTAAAGGCTCCTTTCTCATAGCCAAAGAATTCACTCTCCATCAGCGACTCAGGCAATGCAGAGCAGTTGACCGGAATAAACGGATAAAACCGCCGCTTCCCGGAATTATGGATAGCCCGAGCCAGTAGCTCCTTGCCGGTTCCGGTGTCACCGCGGATCAGAACGGTATATTTGCTGTCGGCAATTCTGATCGCCTTTTCGATAAGCAAGCGCATGCTCTGGCTAGTGCAAATAATGTCAGAGAAATAGCGCGGGCGTTCCGGCTCGGACGTTGACAGTTCGCTTATCTCTTCACACAGGTAAGCGACATTAATAATATCGGCTCGCTGGCTCAAACACGTTTGCACGTAGGAAATATCCTGCAGCTGGCGGCACCAGGATTTAATCAGGATCCGTCCCGGTGTGACTTTCATTGAGATGATATTGATATCACAGCAGGAAAATTCCTTCAGGACATCCTCAACCATCGATAGTCGATCAATTGTTTTAATATCCCAGCGTATCGTGACCACATTTGCTCCTGATCGTTAGCAACTGCGAAATCGCTATTTCTGTGACAAAAGGGTATCTGACTACATTTTAGACGCTATGGAATAATGTTCTGCCAGAGGACTCACATTGTGGACGTAAAAACAAAATATAAAAAAACCGGAGCACAAGGCTCCGGTTATTAGGTCATAACCCACGTTTATCGCTGTGGGTTTTCATCCTGGTCCACGGCGAAACAGGCCACCAGTTGACCGCCATAATCTTTCAACTGCGGCTGAAGCTGGGTACACGGACCAAAACGACGGCGGCAGCGGGCGTTGAACGCGCAGCCCGGCGGCGGATTCAGCGGGCTTGGCAGCTCACCGGTCAGCTTGATACGTTCGCGGCGGTCGTCCGGATTCAGACGTGGCGTGGCTGAAAGTAGCGCCTGGGTATACGGATGACGCGGATTATTGAAGATCTGATCCTTGGTCCCTTTTTCCACACAGCGGCCTAAATACATCACCATCACTTCATCGGCAATGTGCTCCACCACCGACAGGTCGTGCGAGATAAAAACGTAGGACAGTCCAAGATCCTGTTGTAAATCCATCATCAGATTCAGGACCTGCGCACGCACCGAAACATCGAGCGCCGAGACCGGTTCGTCGGCTATCACCACGTCCGGGTCCAGCATCAGACCACGGGCAATGGCGATACGCTGACGCTGGCCGCCGGAGAACATATGCGGGTAACGATCGTAGTGCTCAGTTTTTAGCCCCACTTTCGCCATCATCGCCAGCGCTTTTTCACGCCGCTGCTCTTTGCTGAGCGTGGAGTTGATCAGCAACGGCTCTTCCAGAATCTGCCCCACTTTCTTACGGGGATTCAGGGAGCCGTACGGGTTCTGGAACACAATCTGGATTTTCTGCCGACGCAGCTTCTGCGCTTGCGGATCGTGCTTGAGCAGATCCTGCCCCTGGTAATACAACTCACCGCCAGTTGGAACTTCAATCATCGTCAACAGGCGGCCAAGCGTGGATTTTCCACAGCCGGACTCACCTACTACCGCCAGCGTTTTACCGCGTTCAAGAGTAAAGGAGACGCCGTCCAGCGCCTTCACCAGGCGCTCAGGGGAAAATAATCCCTTCTTTACCGGGTAGTGTTTTTTCAGATCGATCGCCTGCAACAGCGGCTGTTGCAAGGTGGCCTCATGCGTACTCATAGTGTGGGCCTCCCGGCATCATCAAGTGGGTAGTGGCATTTCGACTGACGACCGCCTTCCAGCAGATTCAGTTCAGGTTCTTCAGCGCGGCATTTGTCGGTTGCATACGGACAGCGCGGGTTCAGCAAACAGCCGTTCGGACGGTCATATTTACCTGGGACCACACCTGGCAACGAAGCCAGACGCGCTTTATCCTGCGCAAACTCCGGTAGCGCACGTAGCAATGCCTGGGTATACGGATGACGCGGCGCGCGGAAAATATCCTGCGCAGCGCCGGTTTCCACGACCTGCCCGGCGTACATCACGATGATTTTGTGTGCCGCTTCCGCCACCAGCGCCAGGTCGTGGGTAATCAAAACCAGCGCCATATTCTCTTTTTGCTGCAACTCCAGCAGCAGCTCAATGATCTGCGCCTGAATGGTCACGTCCAGCGCCGTCGTCGGTTCGTCGGCAATTAGCAGCTTCGGACGACAGGCAATCGCCATCGCGATCATCACGCGCTGGCTCATCCCACCGGACAACTGGTGCGGATACACGTCCAGACGCGAGGCCGGATCGGGGATCCCCACCAACGTCAGCAGGTCAATCGCCCGCTGAACGCGCGTTTTTTTATTGCCGCCCTGATGCACCTTGATGGCTTCCATAATCTGATAGCCGACGGTGTAGCACGGGTTAAGGCTGGTCATCGGATCCTGGAAAATCATCGCCACTTCTGCACCGACTAACTGACGACGCTCTTTCTCAGAGATGCGCTTCAGGTCACGACCGTTAAACTCCAGATTTTCGGCCATCACGCGGCCAGGGTAATCAATCAACCCCATAATCGCCAGCGAACTGACAGACTTACCAGAGCCGGATTCACCCACAATGCCAACCACTTCACCCTGGTTCACACTGTAGCTAATGCGGTCTACGGCGCGGAACTCGGAGCCTACGTCGCCGAAGTGCACCGATAATTTATCTACATTTAATAACGCCATCTCGAACCTCTTACTGCTTCAGTTTGGGATCGAGCGCGTCACGCAGACCGTCACCCATCAGGTTAAATGCCAGCACCGTCAGCAGGATCGCCAGCCCCGGGAAGGTCACGACCCACCAGGCGCTTTGGGCAAACTGCAGAACGTCAGAGAGCATGGTGCCCCATTCCGGCGTAGGCGGCTGTGCGCCCATCCCCAGAAAGCCGAGGGCAGCCATATCGAGAATGGCGTTAGAGAAACCAAGCGATGCCTGAACAATCAGCGGCGCAAGACAGTTAGGCAAAATATTGACGAACATCTGGCGCATCGCACCGGCACCCGCCACGCGCGAAGCAGTAACGTAGTCGCGGTTGACTTCCACCAGCACGGCGGCGCGCGTCAGACGCACATAGTGCGGTAACGCCACGAACGTCAGCGCCAACGCGGCGTTGCCAATCGAAGGACCAAATACCGCCACCAGCACCAGCGCCAGTAACAGGCTCGGCAGCGCCAGCATGATATCGACCACGCGCATGATGACGTTATCGATAATCCCGCCAAAATAACCGGCGACCAGCCCGAGAATTACGCCCATCAGCAGGGAGAGCACCACGACCAGACAGCCGACCAACAGCGACAGACGCGCGCCGTACATCAGACGCGACAGCACATCGCGGCCCACATCGTCAGTACCAAACAGGTGCGCCATCGTGCCGCCTTCCTGCCACGCAGGCGGCGCCAGCAGCGCATCACGGAACTGCTCAGCCGGATTATACGGGGCGAGAACATTCGCAAAGACCGCAATCAGAATCATGATGACAACATAAACCAGCCCGACAACCGCGCCTTTATTACGCTTGAAATAGTGCCAGAACTCCTGCATCGGGGTCATTGGCACCGGTGCGGCAATAACTTTATTTTCAGTAACCTGTGACATGATGGCCCCTTACTTCTTATGACGAATACGCGGGTTCACCACGCCGTACAGCAGGTCTACCAGCAGGTTGACGAGGATAATCATCGTCGCGACCAGCAGCACCCCGCCCTGCACCACCGGATAATCGCGGCGCTGTAACGCATCGATCAACCAGCGTCCCAGCCCAGGCCATGAGAAGATAGTCTCAGTCAGGATCGCCCCGGCCAGCAATGTCCCAACCTGCAGGCCGATAACGGTCACGACGGGCAGCATGGCGTTACGCAAAGCGTGAATAATGATGACGCGCATCCGGGTCAGACCTTTGGCACGGGCGGTACGAATGTAATCTTCACCCAGTACTTCCAGCATTGATGAACGAGTCATACGCACAATTACCGCCAGAGGAATGGTACCCAGCACCATCGCGGGCAGGATCATATGCGCCAGCGCATCAATAAAGTTACCCTCTTCGCCCCAGATGGCGGTATCTATCAGCATAAAACCGGTCAGCGGGTTGGAGTCATCAAGGAATACCATGTCGCTCACCCGGCCGGAAACCGGGGTCAGGTTTAACTGCACGGAAACCAGCATGATCAGCATCATGCCCCACCAGAAAATCGGCATAGAGTAACCGGTCAGCGCCAGGCCAACGGCGGTGTGATCGAAAATGGAGCCGCGCTTCACGGCAGCAAGTACCCCCACCGGAATACCTACTGCGACGGCGAAAATCATCGCGCAGACGCCGAGTTCCAGCGTGGCTTTAAAACGAGGCACGAACTCATCCCACACAGGTAAACGGCTTTTCAGCGAGATACCTAAGTCACCATGCATAACCCCCCAGATATAATGGAGGTACTGCTGCCACATCGGTTTATCCAAACCAAGTTCGGCCAGCAGTTGAGCATGACGCTCAGGGGAGATCCCACGCTCACCCGCCATGATCATTACCGGATC
>NZ_JAHLQZ010000125.1:0-12187 GCF_018919505.1 Citrobacter sp. S55_ASV_140 | reverse complement strand
GCCCTGATCGTATGCGGCAACTTCGAAAGAGCAACGAGTACGAGTCGAGTCTTTTTCGAAGATGAGCGCGATATTTTTACCGGTGAGTTGAGCGACCTCGGTGCCGTTTTTCTTATCTGCCTTGAGCTGCGCGGCGAGCTTGAGCAGTGACGTGAGTTCAGCAGAGGTGAAATCAAGCAGTTTCAAAAAGTGCTTCTGATAAAACGTAGACATGGTTTCCTCACATGGCTTAAGCCATTTATTGAATTAAAATTCAATTTATATGGATGTTTATTCATTTGCAACCTTGTTTAACAAATCTTTCCTGGAAAGGTGGAGGCAATGACAGCGGTATGTGACAATAAGAGTATCGGCAGGACATTATGAGGAACGAGCCATGGCAAACCCGGAACTACTGGAAGAGCAGCGTGAAGAAACACGCTTGATTATTGAAGAGTTACTCGAAGATGGCAGCGATCCAGACGCGCTGTACACTATCGAGCATCACCTTTCCGCGGACGACTTTGAAACCCTGGAAAAAGCGGCAGTAGAAGCCTTCAAGCTGGGTTATGAAGTGACCGAGCCGGAAGAGCTTGAAGTCGAAGAAGGCGACACGGTTATTTGCTGTGACATCCTCAGCGAATGCGCCCTGAATGCCGAGCTGATTGACGCTCAGGTTGAGCAACTGATGAACCTGGCTGAAAAATTTGAAGTGGAATACGACGGTTGGGGCACCTATTTTGAGGACCCGAACGGCGAAGAAGGTGAAGATGGCGACGATGAAGACTTCGTCGACGAAGATGATGACGGCGTGCGTCACTAAGTCATCTGCTGACCTGCGGTAGCCCAGGCTGCCGCAGGCCAAGGACAACGTATGGATTACCCGCAAATACTCTCCCCGATCCACAACTTCCTGCAATGTAAAACGCCTCAGGCCTGGCTTGATAAAGCGCGAGACCCGGCGAATCTGCCGCTGTTACTGACCGATCACCTCGTCTGCGAACTGAAAGCGGCGCAAACGGCAATGCTGCTGGTGCGTAAGTATGCCGCGGATAAACAGGGATCGCAGGCGCTGCTGGACTGGCTAAAACCCTATGAAGCCTTTGCTTTCAGGGAAGGGGATGAGCCGGATTTTATCGCGCTGAATAAACAGATAAGCAAAAGCGTTATGCCGCAAACCGACGACCCGTGGGGACGAAAGCTTATCGACAGCATGGTGTTGCTGATCAAAGAAGAGCTGCATCACTTCTCGCAGGTACGCGAGGCGATGACGATCCGCAATATCCCTTACATCAAAATGACCGCCAGTCGTTACGCCAAAGGTATGCTCAAAGAGGTTCGCACCCACGAGCCGCTGACGCTGATCGACAAGCTGATTTGCGGGGCGTATATCGAAGCCCGTTCCTGTGAACGGTTTGCCGCGCTGGCGCCGTATCTGGAGGCGGATTTGCAGGCGTTTTACCTGTCGCTGCTGCGATCCGAGGCTCGGCACTATCAGGATTATCTGGCGCTGGCGCAGCAGGTTTCTGCTGACGATATCAGCGACCGGGTGCGGTTTTTTGGCGAAGTCGAAGCCGCGCTGATTACCTCTCCTGACGACGAGTTCCGCTTTCACAGCGGCATACCGGCTTGATTCCTTCTGTGACGCGCGCTGTTCAATCATCGCGCGTTTTACCTCTTCTCCCTTTCCGCTAGCAAAATCTGGTGGCTGGAAATCGCCCGCCGCTGCCGTAATAATCAAAACACACGAAGGGGGAAATATATCTCCTTACTTGAGATTGTTTTGCATAAGGATGGTTAATGAACTGGGCTCACGTATTGTTAGCAGGCTATATCGGGGTGGTGATTGCCATTGTCGTTGGCATGTTCCGTAAAAAAGGGTGGCTGGGCAAGATCTCTGGCGCGGTGGTCTTTGTGGTGGCGATTATTGCGTGGAATCTGTTTGATGTGCACTACCTGATCCCACGTGAAAACCCGGATTATGGTCTGACCGAAGAGCAGCAGTTTGAAAAGGCGATGCTCTCTAATCCGGCGTTTCAGGTGATTAAGGAACAGGAGCCTGCGCTGACGCAAAAAATAATCAGCCAGGCAGCGCAGATGAAAAAAGCAGGGAGCAGTGAACAGCAGGTTATCGACGCGATACAGCCGCAGATTCTTCAGTTGCAAATGGCACGATTGCAGCAAGCTCCTGATGCCAATGTCATTGAATATATGAAAATTAATCTTGAGCAGATCGCCGCCGTGGCCAAAATAGGTGATGACGAATGCTTCCGCTTCCTGTTTCCGGCGGTAAAAGGTGGGATTAACCCGGCACGTCTTGTTCCGCGTGAGATCATGGATCGTCGTATGGCGAGTGACATGAGCATGATGTACGCCTCTCACGGACCGAAAAAACATACGGTTACGGCAGAGGAAAAGCAACTGGCGCTTCAGGACCTGCAAAGCATCAGCCCTGGCCTGGTACAGCGCTATGGACCGGATATTCAAATCATGGCCGATCCGACTAAAGCTGTCGGCAAAGAGAAGATTGCCTGTGAGATAGTGCAGGATCTCTGGTCACAGGTGTTGAAGCTGCCGACCGCGCGTTCGGCCGGCGTGATTCGTCTGATGCTTTCAGCTGAGATGCAGTAAGGTCAATATGGTCCCTCGGCGTAAGGTCAGAGGGGCTTTAACATCCGCACTTCACAATCCACGTGCCCGGTACAGCCCAGCGCTTCGCTGATGTGCTCAAAGCCTAAATGTTCATACAGGCGAATAGCCTCAGTCAGAAACGCGGTCGTTTCCAGATAGCACTGCTTAAAACCCTGCTCACGGGCGTGATCCAGCGCCATCAACGCCAGCTTTTTCGCCAGCCCCTGGCCGCGTACGCTCGACAGGAAATACATCTTCTGCAGCTCGCAAATGTCCGGCTCGCTACAGCCTAACGGCGCGACGCCGCCGCCGCCCACCACCTGACCATTCTGCTCAACGACCCAATAGGCTGCGCCCGGCTGGCTGTAAACCTGGAACAGTTCATCCAGATTTGGGTCGGCCACGGTATAGCCTTTATCAGCGGTAAGCCCGTATTCGGCGGAAACCTGGCGGATAACGCGGGCGATGGCGGCGTTATCGTCGGCGGTAAGACGACGCAGCGTCGCAAAGACAGGGGTAGTAACACTCATAGCGAACTCATGGCAGAAACGTGGAACATATGCAGTTAATAACACTGCGGGGAGGGGAAGTGCAAGCGATGATAATTCAATAAAAAGCCTCTGATGCACACGCTCAGAGGCTTTTTATTCGTCAGTGGTGTCGGATGCGCTACGCTTATCCGACCTACGTTGACGCTGCCCGTTGGCCGGATAAGCGCAGCGCCATCCGGCAAATATACGGGCACGATGATTACAGCGCGGCGATAACTGCCTGCTGCTCAATCAGCTTCGCTTTGGCTTCTGCGTAACCGTCCAGCTTCTCACGCTCTTTGGCGATCACCGCTTCTGGTGCGCGAGCGACGAAACCTTCGTTGGAAAGTTTGCCTTCGATACGGGCAATCTCACCTTCGATTTTCGCTACTTCTTTCGCCAGACGCGCCAGCTCATCTTCTTTGTTGATGAGGCCAGCCATCGGGATCAGCAGTTCGGCGCCGTCGATGATTTTGGTCACGGAAACCGGACCTTTGTCATCGGCAGGCAGCACGGTGATGCTTTCCAGACGCGCCAGGTTCAGCAGGAAGCTACGGTTGTCGTTCACACGACGCATCGCGTCAGCGCTGCAACCACGCAGCAGCAGCTCCAGCGGTTTGCCCGGCGCGATGTTCATTTCCGCACGGATATTACGTACGGCGACGATCGCCTGCTTCAGCCATTCGGTATCGGCCAACGCGGCTTCATCAACCTGCGCGGCGTTATATTCCGGGAACGGCTGCAGCATGATGGTGTCAGCGGTAATACCGCAAATGACCTTCACGCGCTGCCAGATGGTTTCGGTGATGAACGGGATGATCGGATGCGCCAGGCGCAGCAGACCTTCCAGCACGGTGACCAGCGTATTGCGGGTGCCGCGCAGTTCAGACTCGGAACCTCCGGTCATCACCGGTTTGGTCAGCTCCAGATACCAGTCACAGAACTGGTTCCAGGTGAATTCGTACAGAATGCCCGCGGCGATGTCGAAGCGGAAGTTATCCAGCGCTTCGCGGTACGCTTTAACGGTCTGGTTGAATTCAGCCAGGATCCAGCGGTCTGCCAGCGACAGGGTCATTTCGCCGCCGTTGAAGCCGCAATCCTGACCTTCAGTGTTCATCAGCACAAAGCGGCTGGCGTTCCACAGCTTGTTGCAGAAGTTACGGTAACCTTCCAGGCGCTTCATATCCCAGTTGATGTCGCGACCGGTCGATGCCAGCGCCGCCAGGGTAAAGCGCAGGGCGTCGGTGCCGTGCGGCTCAATGCCGTTCGGGAACTGCTTCTCGGTACGTTTGGCAATCTTCTCAGCCAGCTGCGGCTGCATCATGTTGCCGGTACGTTTTTCCAGCAGTTCCGGCAGGGAGATGCCGTCGACCATATCCAGCGGGTCGATGACGTTACCCTTGGATTTGGACATCTTCTGGCCTTCGTCGTCACGAATCAGACCGGTCATGTAGACGGTATGGAACGGCACCTGCGGCTTGCCGTTTTCATCTTTGATGAAGTGCATGGTCATCATGATCATGCGGGCAATCCAGAAGAAGATGATGTCGAAGCCGGAAACCATCACGCTGGTTGGGTGGAACTGACGCAGCGCGTCGGTGTTTTCCGGCCAGCCGAGGGTGGAGAAAGTCCACAGCGCGGAGGAGAACCAGGTGTCGAGAACGTCTTCGTCCTGACGAAGCGCAACGTCGGCGCCGAGGTTGTTTTCCTGGCGGACTTCGTCTTCGGTACGGCCTACATAAACGTTGCCGTCGTTGTCGTACCATGCCGGGATACGGTGACCCCACCACAGCTGACGAGAGATACACCAGTCCTGAATATCACGCATCCAGGAGAAGTACATGTTTTCGTACTGCTTCGGCACGAACTGAATGCTGCCGTTTTCAACGGCTTCAACCGCTGGTTTCGCCAGCACGTCGGCACGGACGTACCACTGGTCGGTCAGCATCGGTTCGATAACCACGCCGCCACGGTCGCCGTAAGGAACGGTCAGGTCGTGCGGTTTAATTTCTTCCAGCAGGCCCAGCGCGTCAACGGCTGCGACGATGGCCTTACGGGCTGCAAAGCGCTCCAGCTTCTGGAACTCAGCCGGGATCGCGTTGGAGTAAACGTCGGACTCTTCGCCTTTGGTGTCGTACACTTCCGCAGTTTCACGGATGTCGCCGTCAAAGGTCAGAATGTTGATCATCGGCAGGCCGTGACGTTTCCCGACTTCGTAGTCATTAAAGTCGTGCGCCGGGGTGATCTTCACGCAGCCGGTGCCTTTTTCCATGTCGGCGTGTTCGTCGCCCACGATCGGAATACGGCGGCCAACCAGCGGCAGGACAACGAATTTACCGATCAGATCTTTGTAGCGCGGATCTTCCGGGTTAACGGCCACGCCGGTATCCCCGAGAATAGTTTCCGGACGGGTGGTAGCGACGACCAGGTAATCTTTACCGTCTGCGGTCTTCACGCCGTCGGCCAGCGGATAGCGGATGTGCCACATCGAGCCTTTGGACTCGCGGTTTTCCACTTCCAGGTCAGAGATGGCGGTGCGCAGTTTCGGGTCCCAGTTCACCAGGCGTTTGCCACGGTAAATCAGGTCTTCTTTGTACAGGCGAACAAAGACTTCTTTCACGGCATTGGAAAGACCTTCGTCCATGGTGAAGCGCTCGCGCTCCCAGTCAACGGAGTTGCCGAGACGGCGCATCTGACGGGTAATGGTGCCGCCAGACTCCGCTTTCCACTGCCAGATTTTGTCGATAAACGCTTCGCGACCGTAGTCGTGACGAGTTTTACCTTCTTCAGCGGCAATCTTACGCTCAACCACCATCTGGGTCGCGATACCCGCGTGGTCGGTACCGGCCTGCCACAGGGTGTTTTTGCCCTGCATGCGCTGGTAGCGGATCATGGTGTCCATGATGGTTTGCTGGAAAGCATGACCCATATGCAAACTGCCGGTGACGTTCGGCGGCGGGATCATGATGCAGAAGGACTCTTTGCTTTCATCGCCGTTAGGTTTGAAATAGCCCTGCTTTTCCCAGTGCTCGTAAAGCGGCTGTTCGATATCTTGTGGGTTATATGTCTTTTCCATTATTTCCAGGTTGCCGTATTCAGGTTAAAACCAGCCACGCGGTATGCTTTGTAGCGATCGCGTGCCGATTGTTTCAAAGAATCTTCGTAAGGGACGAAGTCTATCACTTCTGTGAAAGCGGTGGCAAAATCTGCAAAGCCAACGCGCAAACTGATCAGCAGGTCGCGCGGGCTGCTGTTGCGTTTTTCCGGCCAGGCAATCTCTACCGGTGAGCCGCCTCTGGGACCTTCACCCGCCAGATTATGCGGCACGAAGCTTTCTGCCGGTCTTGCCCACAGGGCCTCATCAAGGCGAAAGGCCTGCTTTTCGTTTTCGCAGGCGATCAGCACACGCTTGCCAGCACGCCAACGTTCTGCGGCAATTTCACACACCAGTTGCTCGACGGCGCTTAAGCCATCAACGGTAGTGTCATTATCCAGAAGATAGAACGTCGCATTCTTCATATATGGGGCTTCTTGTGGTGGATTTAAATACAAGGCCGGGTGACCCGGCCTTATCGCCTGATGGCAACGCTCGCGCGTCTTATCAGGCCTACAGCTTGCTGCTTTGTAGGCCGGATAAACGTAGCGCCATCCGGCATTTACACATTACTCGTCGCCGTTAAATCCGGCGCGATTGAGCAGGAACTGCGACAGCAGCGCTACCGGACGACCGGTGGCGCCTTTGGCTTTACCGGAACGCCATGCGGTACCCGCGATGTCCAGGTGCGCCCAGTTATATTTACGGGTAAAGCGCGACAGGAAGCAGCCTGCGGTGATAGCACCGCCAGGACGGCCGCCGATGTTAGCCATATCCGCAAAGTTGGACTCCAGCTGTTCCTGGAATTCATCACCCAACGGCAGACGCCACGCGCGGTCGCCCGCCTGCTCGGAAGCACCGATCAGCTCGTGCGCCAGCGGATTGTGGTTCGACATCAGGCCGGTGATGTGATGGCCCAATGCAATCACGCACGCGCCGGTCAGCGTTGCCACATCAATGACCGCTTCCGGTTCAAAACGCTCGACGTAGGTTAACACGTCGCACAGTACCAGACGGCCTTCAGCATCGGTGTTCAGTACTTCAACGGTTTGACCAGACATGGTCGTCAGCACATCGCCTGGGCGATACGCGCGGCCGCCCGGCATGTTTTCGCAGCCCGCCAGTACGCCGACGACGTTGATTGGCAACTGTAGCTCCGCCACCATGCGCATCACGCCGTAAACCGCTGCCGCGCCGCACATGTCGTATTTCATCTCATCCATACCTTCGGCAGGTTTGATGGAGATACCGCCGGAGTCAAAGGTTAACCCTTTACCCACCAACACGATCGGGCGTACGTCTTCGGATTCGACACCTTTATACTCAATCACCGACATCAGCGATTCATTTTGCGAACCATTGCCGACCGCAAGATAGGAGTGCATGCCCAGCTCTTTCATCTGCTGCTCACCGATGACGCGAGTGACAACATTTTTGCTATAGCTGTCAGCCAACTGACGCGCCTGAGAAGCCAGGTAGGCGGCGTTACAGATATTCGGCGGCATATTACCGAGATCTTTTGCCGCTTTGATCCCGGCGGCAATCGCCAGGCCGTGCTGAATGGCACGTTCACCGCTGGTCAGTTCGCGGCGGGTCGGTACGTTGAAGACCATTTTACGCAGCGGACGACGTGGTTCGCTTTTGTTAGTCTTCAACTGATCAAAGCTGTACAGCGTTTCCTGGGCCGTCTCAACGGCCTGACGTACTTTCCAGTAGTTATTGCGGCCTTTGACGTGCAGCTCAGTCAGGAAACAGACGGCTTCCATCGAGCCTGTATCATTCAGGGTATTTATAGTTTTCTGAATGACCTGCTTATACTGACGTTCATCAAGCTCACGCTCTTTACCACAACCGATGAGGAGAATTCGCTCAGACAGGACATTAGGAACATGGTGCAGCAACAGGGTTTGACCCGGTTTGCCTTCCAGTTCGCCACGACGCAGCAGTGCGCTGATGTACCCGTCGCTGATCTTGTCGAGCTGCTCTGCAATCGGAGAGAGGCGGCGTGGTTCAAAGACGCCCACAACGATGCAGGCACTCCGCTGTTTCTCCGGGCTACCGCTTTTTACACTGAACTCCATGCACTACGCTCCTGAATCTTAAAGACAACGGCGGTGGCTACGGATAGAATTGCAAGCTTTCGTAACTCATTCCCGCTGTTGCGGTGACTTCGTGTTAATCTTAACGTTATTACGGCATTGGCACGTCAGAACAATTTCTGAGAGGTGGATCCGTTGAGTATAATGATCTTAGCGACGATTTCGACGACTCAAGAGAATAAATGACGTTTAAGCCATGAAACAAGCTAAATTCCGGCAAAAGACGGGTTTTTACGGGCGTATTTAAAGTGATAATCATAAGATATCTGGTTCGGGAAACGCTCAAAAGCCAACTTGCGATCCTTTTCATCCTGCTTTTGATCTTCTTTTGTCAAAAGTTAGTCAGGATCCTGGGTGCGGCGGTTGACGGTGATATCCCGGCGAATCTGGTGCTCTCGCTGCTGGGGCTGGGCGTGCCAGAAATGGCGCAACTTATCTTGCCCTTAAGCCTGTTCCTCGGGCTGCTGATGACGCTGGGCAAACTGTATACCGAAAGTGAAATTACGGTCATGCACGCCTGTGGGCTGAGCAAGGCTGTGCTCGTGAAAGCGGCGATGGTGCTGGCGTTGTTTACCAGTATTATTGCGGCGGTTAACGTGATGTGGGCCGGACCATGGTCCTCCAGGCATCAGGACGAAGTGCTGGCGGAAGCGAAAGCTAACCCCGGCATGGCTGCGCTTGCTCAGGGGCAATTCCAGCAGGCGACTAACGGCAGTTCGGTGCTGTTTATCGAAAGCGTTGACGGCAGCAACTTCAAAGATGTATTCCTCGCGCAAATCCGCCCGAAAGGTAATGCCCGTCCTTCGGTGGTGGTGGCTGATTCCGGACATCTTACCCAGATGCGCGATGGCTCCCAGGTCGTGACGCTGAACCAGGGCACGCGCTTTGAAGGGACTGCGCTGCTGCGTGATTTCCGCATCACTGACTTCCAGGATTATCAGGCGATTATTGGCCATCAGGCTGTGGCGCTGGATCCAAACGATACCGACCAGATGGATATGCGTACGCTGTGGACGACCGACAACGATCGTGCTCGCGCGGAGCTGACCTGGCGTATCACGTTAGTATTCACCGTATTTATGATGGCGCTGATGGTCGTACCGCTGAGCGTGGTGAACCCGCGTCAGGGGCGCGTACTGTCGATGCTGCCCGCCATGCTGCTCTATTTGCTGTTCTTCCTGGTCCAGACATCCCTGAAGTCGAACGGCGGCAAAGGTAAGCTGGATCCGGTGTTCTGGATGTGGACGGTTAACCTGGCGTATCTGGCGCTTGCGATTGTACTTAACCTCTGGGATACGGTGCCTATGCGCCGCTTGCGTGCCCGTTTTATGCGTAAAGGAGCGGTATAATGCAGCCCTTTGGTGTACTTGACCGCTATATCGGTAAAACCATTTTCACCACCATCATGATGACGTTGTTCATGCTGGTGTCGCTCTCCGGGATCATCAAGTTCGTCGACCAGCTGAAAAAAGCCGGGCAGGGGAGCTACGATGCGATGGGCGCCGGGCTGTATACCCTACTCAGCGCACCAAAAGATATCCAGATTTTCTTCCCGATGGCGGCGCTGCTCGGCGCGTTGTTGGGGCTGGGCATGTTGGCTCAGCGCAGTGAACTGGTGGTAATGCAGGCTTCCGGATTTACCCGTATGCAGGTGGCGCTGTCGGTAATGAAAACCGCGATTCCGCTGGTGCTGTTGACAATGGCCATCGGTGAATGGGTGGCGCCGCAGGGCGAACAGATGGCGCGTAACTATCGTGCCCAGCAGATGTACGGTGGCTCGCTGCTCTCTACGCAGCAGGGATTGTGGGCGAAAGATGGTGACAGCTTTGTCTACATCGAGCGGGTGAAAGGCGACGCCGAGTTAGGCGGAATTAGTATCTACTCCTTTAATGATAAACGCCGTTTGCAGTCCGTTCGCTATGCCGCGAGCGCGACGTTTGACCCGGAGCAGAAGGTGTGGCGTCTGTCGCAGGTGGATGAATCTAACCTGACCGATCCAAAGCAAATCACTGGTTCGCAGATGGTGAGCGGGACCTGGAAAACCAACCTTACGCCCGACAAGCTCGGCGTCGTCGCGCTGGATCCTGATGCGCTCTCGATTAGCGGTCTGCATAACTACGTGAAGTATCTGAAGTCGAGCGGCCAGGACGCCGGACGTTACCAGCTCAATATGTGGAGCAAAGTCTTCCAGCCGTTGTCAGTGGCGGTCATGATGCTGATGGCGCTGTCGTTTATCTTTGGCCCGCTGCGTAGCGTCCCGATGGGCGTGCGCGTGGTGACAGGGATTAGCTTCGGTTTTGTGTTCTATGTGCTGGACCAAATCTTTGGCCCATTAACGCTGGTGTACGGCATTCCGCCGATTATCGGCGCGTTGCTGCCTAGCGCCAGCTTCTTCCTGATAAGCCTGTGGTTGATGCTGCGTAAGTCGTAATATCCGCCCCTCCCGTAGTGCGGGAGGGGCGTTTCACTGCTAGCGTTTTCTGCCGCCCATCAAACTTCCCAACATGCCGCGAATTATCTGATTAGTGACCTGTCGCGCCGCGCTTTTCGCCACGCTCTGTACTACGCCATCGCGCTTACCGCCGCGTGGTCCGGTGCTGCCAAACAGAATATCTTTCAACCCCCCGAGAATACCGCCATCCACGTCGATCGCTTTACCGTTGGCGGGAGGCGTATTTTGCTGCTCGGTGCTGGCCTGTATGCCTTGCTGTAAACGCTCATAAGCGGACTCACGGTCGACCTCTTCCTCATATTTTCCGTACAATGAGGAGTGATTAATCAGCCCGTTGCGCTCGTCGTCGGTTACCGGTCCCATGCGCGAGCACGGCGCAATTACCATCGCCCGTTCCACCACTGAGGGGCTACCTTTGGCATCAAGGAAGGAAATTAGCGCTTCGCCGGTACCCAACTCCTGAATGGCTTTTTCGGTATCAAATGCCGGATTGGCGCGCATAGTTTGCGCCGCGGTTTTCACCGCTTTCTGATCTTTTGGCGTGAAGGCGCGCAGGGCATGTTGCACGCGGTTTCCCAACTGCCCGAGTACGTTGTCCGGAATATCGGACGGGTTTTGTGAAACGAACCACACGCCGACCCCTTTCGAGCGGATCAGGCGGATTACCTGTTCAATTTTATCCAGCAATACCTGCGGGGCGTCGTTGAACAACAAATGGGCTTCGTCGAAGAAGAACACCAGTTTTGGCTTCTCCAGATCGCCGGCTTCCGGCAGTTGTTCATACAGTTCGGAGAGCATCCACAGCAGGCTGGCGGCGTACAGTTTGGGCATCTGGTACAGCTTCTCGGCGCTGAGGATGTTGATTACCCCTTTACCGCTGGCGTCAGTGCGCATCCAGTCTTTGATATCCAGCATCGGCTCGCCAAAGAAGTGCGCCGCTCCCTGTTGTTCCAGCGACAGCAGTCCGCGCTGGATAGCGCCCACCGAGGCGCTGCTGATGTTGCCGTACTGGTTCTGGAACGATTTAGCGTTATCGCCGATGTACTGCGTAATGGCCCGCAGATCTTTGAAATCGAGCAGCAACAGACCCTGGTCATCGGCAATACGGAAGATAATATCCAGCACGCCGGACTGCACATCGTTGAGGTTCAGCAGACGCGCCAGCAGCAGCGGCCCGAGGTCAGAGACCGTGGCCCGCACCGGGTGGCCTTTTTCGCCGAAGATATCCCACACCGTGACCGGATTCGCATGCGGTTGCCAGTCGGTAATGCCGATGTTTTTCAGGCGGGCGAGCAGCTTTTCAGAGGCTTGTCCTTCCTGCGCTACGCCGGTTAAGTCACCTTTTACGTCGGCCATAAATACCGGCACGCCAATCTCAGACAGCGATTCGGCCAGTTTCTGT